>DATHJB010000107.1 GCA_035316325.1 Acidimicrobiales bacterium | reverse complement strand
GGTGGGTGAGGGGTGCTCGATGTGGGACGCCATGTGGCTTGACCCGGTGGGCCGACGCGGAGAGGATGTCCCGGATGACCGCCAGCTCCCCCGGTTCTACATCGAGCGGTCGGCAGGTCGTCGGGCAGGCGGAGCCTCTTACCGCTGGTCCCGGGACGGTCCCGCCGCCGCCCCCACCCCCTCCCCGGGGCTTGGGCCAGGAACCCCCAACCGTGGCGTCTCCACCTGATGGAAGTGAATTGACGGCACTCACCATTGACCAAGACCGATCCCCGGATGACTCGTCTCCGTTCATTCGGCCGCTCCCCCGCACGATCGCGATCGCCAACCAGAAGGGCGGCGTCGGCAAGACCACGACAGCCGTGAACCTCGGCGCCTGCCTCGCCGAGCTGGGCTATCGCACCCTGGTGATCGACCTCGACCCCCAGGGCAACGCCAGCACCGGCCTGGGGATCAACATCCGGGACCTGCAGACGTCCATGTACGACGTCATCCTCAACGACCTCCCCCTGGAGGACGCCGTCGAGGCCACTGCACTGCGCAACCTCTTCGTCGCTCCTGCTGCTCTCGACCTCGCCGGCGCCGAGATCGAGCTGGTCCCGGCCTTCAGTCGCGAGCTCCGCCTGCGTCGAGCGCTCGAAGCCGTGCGTGACGACTACGACTTCGTCCTCATCGACTGCCCGCCCTCGCTCGGCCTCCTCACGGTGAACGGCCTCTCGGCCGCCACCGAGGTGATCGTCCCCATCCAGTGCGAGTACTACGCACTCGAGGGTCTGGGCCAGCTGCTGCGCAACGTCCAGCTGGTGCAGCGCAACCTCAACCCGGTCCTGGAGCTGTCGGCGATGGTGCTCGTGATGTACGACGCCCGCACGAAGCTCGCCGACCAGGTGGTGCGGGAGGTCCGCGACCACTTCGGCGAGAAGGTCTGCAACAGCATCGTGCCGCGCACGGTCCGCCTCAGCGAGGCGCCCTCCTTCGGTCAGCCGATCATCACCTTCGACCCCGCGTCCCGCGGCTCGATCGCCTACCGCGATCTCGCGAAGGAGGTGAGCGGTGGAGCGGCGAGGGTTGGGTAAGGGCCTCGGGGCCCTCATCCCCGGAGATCTCTCGACGGATCGCCGCGACACCGGCAAGGGCGGCATCCGTGAGGTTCCGATCACGCAGGTCGAGCCCAACCAGTTCCAGCCCCGCAGCCAATTCGACGAGGAGGCCCTGGCGGGCCTGACGGCGTCGATCCGGGAGCTCGGTGTGCTGCAGCCGATCCTGGTGCGCGAGGTCGCCGCCGACCGCTACGAGCTGATCGCCGGCGAGCGCCGCTGGCGGGCGGCCAAGCGGGCCGGCCTCCAGTTGATGCCGGTGATCGTGCGCGAGGTCACCGACACGCTGTCACTGCAGCAGGCGCTGGTGGAGAACCTCCACCGCGACGACCTCAACCCCCTCGAGGAAGCGGCCGCCTACCAGCAGCTGGTCGAGGAGTTCGGGTTGACGCAGGAGGAGGTGGCCCAGCGCGTCGGCAAGAGCCGCAGTGCGGTCGCCAACCTGCTGCGGCTCTTCCAGCTGCCGCCCCAGGTCCAGAAATTAGTTGCGGAAGGCAGGCTTTCTGCCGGTCACGCAAAGGTCCTCCTCAGCACGCCCGATCGGGTGTTCCAGGAGGAGCTGGCCCGCCGCATCGCCGGCGAGGGCCTGACCGTCCGCGACACCGAGGAGCTGGTCCGGCAGCGCAACGAGGAGGCCCACACGGACCCCTCGGAGGGCCCCACGAGCCCCGGAGCAGCCCGTACGCCCAAGCTGCGGGCACCAGGCCTCCTGGAGCTCGAGAACCTGCTCTCCGACCAGCTCGACACCAGGGTGCGGGTGGACATGGGGCCGAAGCGGGGCAAGGTCGTGATCGAGTTCGCCGACCTCGAGGACCTCGAACGGATCTACCGGGCCATGGGCCCGAACGGCAGCTGACGCGACTCGACCCCGACTTGAGCCTGCGTGCACCTCAAGTCGGGGTCGAGTCAGTCCACAACTTTGTACCCAGCCTGTGGACAACTGGGATAACCCAGAACGCCCTGGTCAGGGCAGGAACTCTTCCAGCTCAGCAAGAAGCTGACGCTTACCCTTCGCCCCGACGAGGCGCTTCTGCGGCTGGCCGTCCTTGAAGAGGATCAGCGTCGGGATGCTCATCACGTCGAAGCGCAGCGCCACGTCGGGATTCTCGTCGACGTTCAGCTTGGCGATGGTCAGCTTGCCGGCGTTCTCGGCGGAGATCTCATCGAGGATCGGCGCGATCGCCTTGCAAGGACCGCACCACTCGGCCCAGAAGTCGACCAGGACGGGCTCACTCGAGCCGTTGATCGTCTCGTCAAAGGTGGCGTCGGTGACGGAGGCAGTTGCCATGGAGTTGGTGACCTTCCTGCGGAGAAACAACCGTGATTGACGGAACACTCGGCCCCACCCGAATCTTCCCAGGGGGAGTTTAAACGAACGCACGTTCCGCCACCGGCCGTGAGGGCGCGCAACCCGGCCGCCGGTAGAGCTGGCACTACGCTGCCCAGTCATGGTGTCGACTGGTTCACCGATGACTCCGTTCGCCCAGGGCCAAGAGCCGGGGGAGGACTGGCCGGCGCAGGTCGCCGACTCGATCGAGAACTTCGTCGGGACGGTCCGCGACAAGACCACCGGCCCGCTCCTCACCATCGCCCGCGCCGTGATCTACGGCACGTTCGTGGCCGTGGTCGGCCTCGCTGCCATCGTGTTGCTGGTGATCGCGCTGGTGCGCTTCGTCGACAGCTACCTGCCCGACAGCGTGTTCGGCGAAGATCACGTATGGGCCGTGTACCTCCTCCTGGGGCTGCTCTTCACCTTCGCCGGCCTGGTGCTCTGGACCCGGCGCAAGGCGGGGGAGTCGCGGGAATAGAGCGCCGCCCGTTGATGTTGAGCGACGCGCAGACCTCCGCCTACCCGAGGAAGACATGAGCTCCGACATCCGCCAGGTCGTCATCATCGGATCGGGCCCCGCCGGCCTGACCGCCGCCGTCTACACGGCGCGCGCCAACCTGGCGCCGTTGCTGATCGAGGGGGAGCCGTCGTCGTCGACGGACCAACCCGGCGGTCAGCTCATGCTCACGACCGACGTGGAGAACTACCCGGGCTTCCCCGAGGGGATCATGGGCCCGGACCTGATGGGTCGGTTCCGGGAGCAGGCGGTGCGCTTCGGCACCGACGTGCGCACCGAGAAGGTCACCAGGGTCGACTTCTCACGCCGGCCGTTCGGCATCTGGGTCCACGGCTCCACCGACGCCGAGCCCACCTACCGGGCGCAGACCGTCATCGTCTCGACCGGGGCGCAGGCGCTGCTGCTCGGCGTCCCCCGGGAATCGGAGCTGATCGGCCACGGCGTGTCGACGTGCGCCACGTGCGACGGGTTCTTCTTCCGCGAGCGCGACATCGCCGTCGCCGGCGGCGGCGACTCGGCGTTGGAGGAGGCGCTGTTCCTCACCAAGTTCGCCCGCTCGGTCACGGTGATCCACCGGCGGGAGGAGCTGCGGGCGTCGAAGATCATGCAGGATCGGGCCTTCGCCAACGAGAAGATCAGCTTCCTGTGGAACAACGTGGTGCACGGGTTGGAGGGCGACGGTGCGCTGTCGGGCGTCCAGGTGCAGGACGTGACGACGGGCGTCGTGTCGCCGCTGGCCGTGAGCGGTCTGTTCGTGGCGATCGGCCACAAGCCGAACACCGACCTGTTCAAGGGCCAGCTGGAGATGGAGGATTCCGGCTACCTCGTGACCGGGCTGGGCGCCGGTGCCACGTCGACCAACGTGGAGGGCGTGTTCGCCTGCGGCGACGTGCAGGACCACATCTACCGGCAGGCGATCACCGCCGCCGGCTCGGGCTGCATGGCGGCCATCGACGCCGAGCGCTGGCTCGAGTCGCAGCACGGCTGACGGCGGGCGAGTAGCCCGGTCGGCTCAGCGGTCGAAGGGCTCGTCGACGACGTCGGTGCACGCCTGGTCGGTGGCCACCAGCCGGCGCCGACCGTCGCGCTCGTAGACGTGCACCCGCACGGTGGCGCCCTGGTACTCGGCGTCGGCCACGTAGGTGGACAGCCCGCGTGACGTGTCGCCCCGGGCCATCAGCGCCGCACAGGTGTCCGCGGCCGCGCTCAGCTCGTCGTCGAGCGACGATGCCGCCTGGGTCTGGTCAGCGGCGACGGCGTCGGCGAGCGCATCTGGATCGCTGAACGAGCCGAGCGCCTGCTGGACGTCCGCCCCGCCGTCGGCGCTCTCGGGGGCCGCCCCGGCGTCGTCGTCGGAGGCGTTCGTGTCCAGCTCGCCGCCCTCTTCGGCGCTGCCGACGCCCGCAGACGGGTCCGCAGTCTCGGCACTGCCACCGCTGTCGCCCGCTGAGGTCGCCTGGTCCTCGTCGCTGCCGCTGCCCAGCGACGCCAGGCCCGCGAACGCCAGGCCGGCAACCAGCACGGCAGCAGCCGCCACCAGCCACGAGCGGGACGACGACGACGAGCGAGGGAGGGGTCGGGGAGTCGTGTGGGCGGGCCGGCGCACCGCCTGGAGCCGGGGCGGGGTCGGCTCCACCGCGGCGGCGACCGCCCGGGCCACCATGCGGTCGAGCGCTCCCGGCGGAGCCGGCGGGACGGCGCGCAGCGCACCCCGCAGCGCCTCGATCCGGGCGACCCGGGCGGCGACCTCGGGATCGGCGCGGAGGCGCGCCGCTTCGTCCGGCGGCAGGATGCCGTCGACCAGATCGGACGCCAGTTGGTCCAGATCGCGGGGCGGGAGGTCGGTCATGGCTGTGGTGTAGGACGTTCCGGGGAGCGGTCGGGGTTCCCGAGGTGGCGGGCGAGCTGGGCGCGGCCCCGGGAGATGCGTGACCGCACGGTTCCCGGCGGGAGGCCCAGCAGCTCGGCGATGTCGCCGTACTCGAGGTCGCAGAGGTCGCGCAGCACGACGGCGACGCGGAAGTCGTCGGGCAGTTGGGCGAGCGCCTCGTCGACGTCGAGCCGGTCGACGACGTGGTCGGGGAGGGGAGCGGGGTCGACGGCATCGGGCGAGACGTCACCGGCGTGGAGCGCCGGACGTCGGGCTCGCCGGCGCAGCTCGTCGAGGCAGGCGTTGGTGGCGACCCGGTACGACCACGTCGTGAACGCGGCGCGCCCGTCGAAGCTGTGCAGCCCGCGGGTGACGGCGATCAGCGCTTCCTGCGTGGCGTCCTCGGCGTCGGCGTTGTTGCCGGCGAGTCGCCGGCACAGTGCCCAGATCCGGTCGTAGTGACGCCGCAGCAGCGTGTCGAGCGCACCCGGGTCGCCGGACTGCGCCGCCGCGATCAGTACGCCGTCGTCGGGAGCCCCTGCCACCCGCTCACTCCGAGCCCTACCCCTCGCCGCCGCTGTCGCTGTCGCCGAGGACCTGGAGCTCGTTGACCGTCATGATGTGCTTGCCTGCCCACTCGCCGCCGACGACCGGCTCGCTGCCGACGCCGGTGAACCACAGCAGCACCGCCTTGCCCTGGGTGCCGTCGGGGAGGTCGATGAGGTTCTCGTCGGCCTTGCCGGGCTCGACGTGCGCCACCGGTTCGCTCCAGGCGGCCATCGCGGCATCGCCGGCGGCGCTCAACGGGTCTGCCGGAGGCTCGTCCGCCACGAAGACGTCCATGACCCAGTCGCTGCTGTCGGTCGTGAGCTTCAGCTGCCGGAGGTCTGCGAGGTCGTTGAGGACGACGTAGATGCCGACGCCGTCCTTGCGGAAGAGCTGCGTGTAGTCGCCGTAGTGCTCGGTCTGCCAGAAGGTGGCGGGGTCGCCGTCGAACACCGCGCCCACCGACTGGTGGTACTCGACGCGATCGCCCAGAGGGTCGAAGTCCTGGGCGGAGAGGATCGGCTGCGCCACAGGCTCGGTCGCGGCGGTCTCGTCGCCGCCGGCTGGGTCGTTGTCGCCGAACAGGGCGCTGCCCGATCGGTTGATGAGCACCGCGGCGATCACGATCGAGATCGCCGCCAGCACAACCAGCAGGGTGGGCACGAGCCAGTGGCGCTCGCGGTCGCGGTGGCCGACCTGGGTCTGGTCGAACCGGCGGATGGGCCCCTGCGGGGGCGACACGGTGGACGTGGTCGGCCCCGTCGGTGGGTAGGACGGCGGCGCGGCCGGCATCGCGGAGACAGTGGCGGTGCTCGACGTGTCGACCACCGAGGGCGCGTCGCTGGCACCGGCCTCGATCAGCGCGGCCCGGGCGTGCGTGGCGGTGGGGTAGCGGCGCTCGGGCTCGCGCTCGAGCAGCGTCATCGTGATCGCCTCGAGCTCAGCCGGGATCGCGGCCCGCACCAGGCGCGGGCGCCGCGGTTCCTGGTGGAGGCGGGCCAGGGCCGTGGCCGACGACGTGTCGCCCTCGAACGGCACGTGGCCGCACAACATCTCGTAGAGCACGATCCCGAGGCTGTAGAGGTCGGTGCGGCCGTCGACCGCAGCGCCCTCCACCTGCTCGGGCGCCAGGTACTTGGCGGTGCCGATGAAGGAGCCTTCCTGGGTGAGGTCGGCGGACTCCTCGGCGGCCTTGGCGATGCCGAAGTCGCCCACCTTCACCCGGCCGTCCTCGGAGATGAGGATGTTGGCGGGCTTGATGTCGCGGTGCACCAGCCCGGCGGCGTGGGCGACGTCGAGCGCTCCGGCCACGTGGGCGGCGACGTTGGCGGAGATCCACGGGTCGAGCGGCCCGGCGTCGAGGCGCTGCCGCAGTGTCTCGCCCCGGACGAGCTCCATCACGATCGCCTGGACGCCGTTGTCGTTGCACGTGTCGTAGACGCTGACGATCGCCGGGTGCGACAGCTTGGCGACGGCGATGGCCTCCTGGCGGAACCGCGCCACGAACGTGTCGTCGGCCGCCAGGTGGGGGTGGAGGATCTTGACCGCGACGGAGCGACGGAGCACCTCGTCGGTGCCCCGCCATACCTGAGCCATGCCGCCCGACGCGAGTTGCTCGTCCAGCCGGTATCGGCCGGTGAGCACCGTGCCGGAGGCCACACTGGCTGCGGGCGACGAACCGGTAGGAGGAGGCGTTACGGCCACGGAGTGCCCACCCTAGTTGGACGGTCCCCCCGGGAGGGTCAGCGCCCGGCGATCAGCGGGGGTCGACCCAGGTGGCGCCGAGCATGCGGGGACCGCCGTGCGTGCCGACGACGGGGCCGATGGTGGTCACCGGGATCTGGTCGCGCTCGTAGCGGGGTGCGAGGAGGTCGAGCAGGTCGTCGACGTCGGGCGCCATGCTGTGGATGACCACCAGCTCCTCGACCGACGGCTGATCCCAGACCCGGTCGCGCACCCACTCGAGCGCCTTGCGCCGGGTGCGTGCCCGGCCCGCAGGGCCGACGACGCCGTCCTCGAAGTGGATCAACGGCTTGATCGACAGCAGCGACCCGATCACGGCCTGGGCACCGCCGACGCGGCCACCCTTCTTGAGGTTGTCGATCGTGTCGAGCGTGCCGGCGATACGGGTGCGGCCGGCGAGATCGGCCGCGGTGGCGGCGATGGTCGCCGCGTCGGCGCCGCCGGCCGCAGCCCGGGCAGCCAGGCGGACGATGGTGCCGAGCCCCGCGGTGACCGACAGCGAGTCGAGCACCCGCACGTCGAGGTCGTCGCCGACGACCTTGGCGGCGTTCTCGGCGGCCTGCATGGTGGCGGACAGCTTGGACGAGATCGTGATGCACAGCACCGCGTCGGCCCCGGCGTCGGCCTGGCGTCGGAACGCCTGCTCGAAGGCGCCCACCGACGGGGCGGCCGTCTCGGGCAGCCCCGCGCTGGCGGCCATCTTCGAGTAGAAGTCCTCGGCGGTGAGGTCGACGCGGTCGGTGAACTCCTCCGAGCCGAAGCGGATCGAGAGAGGGACGACCTCGACGCCCAGCTCCTCGGCCTCGGCTGCGTCGAGGTCGCACGACGAGTCGGTGACGATGCGGACCGGCATGGGCGGCGACCTTACAGCTCGCCGGAGACCCTCACCCGCTCAGCGGTTCTCGACGACGAGGCGCTGGGAGCGCTTGGCGGTGCGCCAGTGGCGGGCCCACCAGATCAACAGGAACAGGCCGGCGCCGGCGGACAGGAACAGGCCCGCGCCCGACACCGCGGTCGAGCGGATCGTGAACGTGGTCTCGTCGAGCTCGATGGTCTCGTCGGGGCTGGTGACGGAGATGTCGAGTGGGAACGCGCCCGACGTGCGCGTCCGCACGTCGAGGTCGAGGCGCTTGGTGCCGGGCTCCAGCACCTCGGTCCTCGTGGCGCCGTCGGGGAACGTCAGCTGGCTGCTGTCGAGGTGGACACGCACGACGATGGGCTGGCCCGTGTCGTTGGTGAGCGTGAGCGGGATCGTGCCGTCGCGGGCGGTGAGGGTGATCGTGAACTCGTCGGGGGCCGAGACCTTGTCGGCGATGTCGGCGACGACGGCGTCGACCCGCCCGATGTAGGCCCGCCGCTCCCGCTCCGTCGTGTCGGACCCGAGCGCGATCAGCAGCGAGCGCTGCAGGGAGCCGATGAGCGCGCTGTCGTCGAGCGTGCCGGCCAGCCCGAAGACGCGGGCCTGTGCCTGGCCCAGGGGCTCGACCAGCGGCCGCAGGTCGGGAGCGTCGGTGTGGGGCGCCAGCTCGGCGGTGGGCGCCGCCTCGCCCTCGTCCGGCGCCAGGTCGTCGAACAGCTGCTGGGTGGTGACCGTCCGCGCGGTCGGACCGATGGCCAGCCCGTCGAGCGCCGCGGCGACGGTGTCGACGTCGAGCTGGGCGGTCTCCGGGATCCGGACCAGCACTCCACGCTCGACCGACGGCCGGGTCATCCACACCACGGCCAGCTCGGCCAGGAAGCGCTGGGCGTCGAGCGCCCCCTCCTGGCCGGTGAGCCGGGTGCTCAGCGACTCGTCGGCGACGAAGCCCCGCGGACCGCCCTCACCGAGCGCGACGGGCTCGGTCGGCACCTCGCCGGAGTCGAGGTCCTCCACCGAGGCGATGGCGCTCTCCGGCACGACCGCGGAGGGGACGCCGACGTCGCGTAGCGCCTTGGCCGCCGCGTCGCCCAGGGTCGGCCCGCTGAGCCAGGTGCCGCCGATCGGCTCGAGGTCGAAGCGGGTGCGCACCACCTGGGCGCCGGCTTCGGCCTCGGGCGGGAGCTGCGTGAGGAGGTTCGCCGACACCATGGCGTCGAGGTCGAGGTCGACGTAGGGACGGGCCAGCGGCAGCTGATCCGCCAGGGCGGTGCGCAGCTCGTCGAGCTGCTGCTGGCCGCGGTCGCCCATGTCGCCGAGGGCATCGAGGGTCTCGGGCGACGGCGCCACGGTCAGCGGCAGGGGGCTGCCCTGCAGCACCTCGGTGCGGGAGGCGAAGGCCGTCAGGATCTCGTCGTTCGGCGGGACGCTGCCGTCGGGTCGGAGGCCGGTCGGGCCGCCGACCTCCATGAGCACGGCCACCGACAGCGGGGGGAACTCCTCCTCCGGCAGCACCACCAGGTAGGTGACGAGCTGGGCGAGGGTGGTGCCGCCACCGTCGACCACGAGGAGCCGCACCGGGTAGACGCCGAAGCGGTCGAGCCCGGGGTCGTCGGCCATCGGGTAGGCCAGCGTGACGCCGCCCCCCTCGGCGGGCGTCAGCGACGCGAGCGGCACGTCGACCTGGCGTTCGGCGCTGCCGAGCTCGTCGTCGTCCTCGATCGTCTCGGCGAACGCGGTGCGGGAGTCGACGGCGCCGTGCCGCTCGATCCGGATCGTGGCGTCGGTCGGCGCACCCTGGACCTGCACCCGCAGCTGGAGGACGTCGCCCAGCCGCTGCCACGGCGCCTGGTCCAGCAGCCGGATGGTGGTGGCCTGCGCCCGTGGCGCGGCGGCCGACGTCGCCCCCGCGGTGCCTGACGTGAGCGTCACCGCCAGCACGAGCACCGCGGCCAGGCAGCCCAGCCCGTGGACGGGCCCGCGTCGTGTGGTCATCAGGGCCCGAAGGTATCGAGCGACTGCGGCCCGGGGCGGGCGGGATCCTCGATGTCGAGTCGCAGCACCGCCAGGCCCGCCGGCTGCAACTTGAAGCCCGACCGCTCGTACAGCGTGCGCGAGCGCTCGTTGCCCACCTGGGTGTTGACGAGGGCGTCACGGGCGCCCCAGCGCGCCAGCCAGTGGAGACCGTCGAACAGCAGCGCCCGGCCGTAGCCGAGGCCCTGGTGGTCGGGGTGGACGGCGAGGCGCTGGACGTAGCCGCGCGAGGCGGTGCGGCCGCAGACGGCGTAGGCGACCACGTCGCCCTCGGGCCCGTCGATCACCCGCAGCCGTGACGACCGGGTGGCGGCGAGCGCCTCGTTGAGCGCGACGTCGTCCATCTGCCAGAACGGCAGGAAGGCGGCCCGGTCGACGGCCAGGGCGGGCTCCTGGTCGCGGCGCCGCGCCCGGCGGGTGGGGATCGGGAGCAGCGGCGGCATCGGGTCGAGCCGGTGGCGCAGCAGGTAGAGGCGCTCGACGATGTGGAAGCCGGCGTCGACGAACACCCGCTGGTCGGGCGACGCCAGCGCCGCGGTGACGACGCTCCGGATGCCCCGCTGGCGCAGGCCGTCGACGACGCGGGTGAGCACGTCGGACGACAGCGGCTGGCGGCGGGTGGCGGTGAGGGCCAGGTGGACGACGGCCGGCTCGGCCCGCCAGGGGGTCAGACGGATCCCGTCGGCCGAGGTGACCGGCGCGGGCACCCGCAGCGCACTCATCTGGGTCCCCGCTTCGTTGCGAGTCCGGCGACGACTTGCATCGCCTCCGAGCGTACGCAACCCGCCGACCAGGGGGACAGGTGAGCCACCAGAGAGTGGCCCGGTAGCGTCGAGAGACGATGACCGTGTTGTTCGTCACACACCCGGCGTACCTCGACCACGATCCCGGTCGCGGGCATCCCGAGCGCCCGCAGCGGCTGTGGGCGGTCGAGGCGGGGGTGCTGGACGCCGGCCTCGACGGCGAGGTGGCCTTCGTCCCGCCCCGGGCGGCCGAGGTGGCGGAGCTGGAGCGGGTGCACTCGCCCGAGTACGTGGCCGCGCTGGAGCGCTTCTGCCGGGCCGGCGGCGGCCACCTCGACGCCGACACCGCCGTCGCCCCGGGCTCGTGGGATGCCGCGCTGATGGCCGCGGGTGCCGGGCTGGAGGCGAGCGAGCAGCTGGTCCGCGGCGAGGCCACGGCCGCGTTCTGCGCCGTGCGACCGCCGGGCCACCACGCGCTGAGCGGCCGGGCCATGGGCTTCTGCCTCTTCAACAACGTGGCGGTGACGGCGGCGGCGCTGGCCGAGCGGGGCCACCGCGTGCTGGTGGTCGACATCGACGCCCATCACGGCAACGGCACCCAGGCCATGTTCTACGACGATCCCCGGGTGGTCTACGTGTCGTTCCACCAGAGCCCGCTGTGGCCGGGCACCGGGTCGCTGGACGAGACGGGGAGCGGCGTGGGCCGGGGAGCCACCGTGAACATCCCGGTGCCACCCGGTGCCACCGGCGACGTCTACCGGCGGGGGATCGCCGAGGTCGTGGTGCCGCTGGCCACCGAGATCCAGCCGGACTGGCTGCTGGTCTCCGCCGGGTTCGACGCCCACCGCGACGACCCCCTGACCGACCTGGCGCTGTCGTCGGGCGACTACGCCGACATCACCGTCGACCTGCTGGAGCTGGCGCCGCCAGGTCGCCGGCTGCTGTTCCTGGAGGGCGGCTACGACCTGGACGCCCTGCGGTCGAGCACCTCCGCCACGATGGCGGCGCTCGTCGGCGACCGGCTGCACCCCGAGCGCCCCACGGGCGGCGGTCCGGGCGACGAGGTGCTCGTGGCCGCGGCGTCGGCCCACCAGCAGGCCCTCGACCTCGAAGCTTGACCCGAGAAGTCGGTCAGAGCCCCGACGACCTTTCGCTACCCTGACCGCGCGTGATCCCCGAGCGGCTCCAACCCATCCTTGACGAGGTCAGGCCGCTCGCCGAGCGCTTCGAGGCGGCCGGCCACAGCCTCTACCTCGTCGGCGGGATCGTGCGCGACCTGATGCTCGGCCGTTCCACCGACGACTCCGACCTCGACCTCACCACCGACGCCCGCCCCGACGAGGTGAAGGCGATCATCGCCCCGTGGGCCGACTCGGTGTGGACCCAGGGCCAGGCCTTCGGGACGATCGGCGCCCGCCACGGCTCGTCGAGCTTCGAGGTGACCACCCACCGGGCCGAGGCGTACCGCAGCGACTCCCGCAAGCCCCAGGTGGTCTACGCCGACGACGTCGAGGTCGACCTGTCGCGCCGCGACTTCACCGTCAACGCCATGGCGTTGCGGCTGCCGGACGTGAAGCTGGTCGACCCCTACGGTGGCATTGACGACCTGGCGGCGTCGCGCCTGCGCACCCCTCTGGGCCCGGACGAGTCGTTCAACGACGACCCGCTGCGGATGCTGCGGGCGGCCCGGTTCATCGCCGGCTACGGCCTCGTCCCCGACGAGGCGCTGGTCGACGCGGTGACGCGGCTGCGCACCCGGCTGGAGATCGTGTCGCCGGAGCGCATCCAGGGCGAGCTGTCGAAGCTGCTGGTGGTCGACGACCCGTCGGACGGGCTGTGGTTCCTGGCCAACACCGAGCTGTCCGACGAGTTCCTGCCCGAGCTGCTGGCGATGCGCGTCGAGCAGGACCCGATCCACCGGCACAAGGACGTGCTGGCCCACACGATCGCGGTGGTCGCGAAGACGCGGCCCCGGCTGGTCGTGCGGCTGGCGGCGCTGCTGCACGACGTCGGCAAGCCGAAGACCCGGGCGATCGGGCCGAGGGGCGTGAGCTTCCACCACCACGAGGTGGTCGGAGCCCGCATGGCGCGTGACCGGATGCGGGCGCTGCGGTTTCCCAACGAGCTGGTCGACGACGTGACCCGGCTCGTGTTCCTGCACCTGCGCTTCCACGGCTACCAGGACGAGGTGTGGTCCGACGCCGCGGTGCGCCGTTACGCCCGCGACGCCGGGCCGCTGCTGGACGAGCTGAACGAGCTGACCCGCTGCGACTGCACGACCCGCAACGAGCGCAAGGCCCGGATGCTGGCGGCGCGGATGGACGCGCTGGAGGCCCGGATCGCCGAGCTGTCCGAGCGCGAGTCGCTGGAGTCGATCCGCCCGGACATCGACGGCAACCGGGTGATGGAGCTGCTCGACGTGAAGCCGGGCCGGGTGGTGGGCCAGGCGCTCGACATGCTGCTCGAGGCGCGGCTCGAGGAGGGCCCCCTGGGGGAGGCGGAGGCGGAGAAACGTCTCCTCGAGTGGTGGGAAGCCCGCGAACATCGTGTTACCTAACGTGGAACCATGGCTACGAAGGGTGTGAGCTCCCACCGCGAGCGCAAGCGCGACCAGCGTGCAAGACTCGTCTCCGGCGACATGGCACCAGCACCAGAACCGACGGTCACCCTTGCCGGGCCTCCCGAACCGGCGGACAGCGGCCCCGTGAAAGAGGCGTCGGCCGGAGCCACGCCCGCGATCCTGTTGGTGTGGGACGACGCCGGCCGCTGCACGGCGGTCGAGCCCGCGGTCCGCGACGTCGCCGACGCCGTGCCCATCGCCGACAACCTGCTGGGCGACGGCTGGCTCGACCTGCTCGACCCCGACGACCGCTCCCGTGCCACCACGCTGGTGAAGAACGTGCTCGCCGACGACGTCGAGGTGACCAGCGGCGAAGACGGCATCCGCCTGTGCGACGCCGACGGCTGGGCGGTGCTGCGGGTCCACCAGAACCAGAGCGGTGGCGCCAGCGGCGTCCTGGTCGATGCCAGCCGCTCGTACGGGTCGACCGCCCGGCTGGCCCGCCTGGTCGAGAACCTCAACCAGCTGCGGCGCGAGGACGACATCGTCCGGGCGATCCTCAGCGAGGGCGTGTCGCTGCTCGGGGCCCACTCGGCGACCGTGTACGTGCTCGACGACGCCTGCAGCGAGCTGGTGATGATGGGCTCCGTGGGCGTCCCGCCGGAGGAGCTGCACGAGGACTTCGGGCGGTTGGCGGTCGACGCCCAGCTGCCCGCCGTCGATGCCATGCGCAGCGGCGAGCCGGTGGTGGTCCGCACGCTGGAGGAGCGGCGCGAGCGCTACCCGGCGCTCGACTCCGTCCGGGTCAAGTGGGATCCGACGTTCGTCGTGGTGCCGATGTACCGGGCCACGGGCGAGCCGTTCGGCGCGTTCGGGCTGGGCTTCTCGTCGACCACGGTGCTCGACCAGCTCAGCAACGAGTTCCTCACGGAGGTCGCCGGGCAGTGCTCCCTGGCCCTCGACCGCTCGCGCCTCGCCACCGTCGCCGAGCGCAACCAGGAGCAGCTGGCGTTCCTCGACGCGCTCAGCGGTGCCCTCAGCCGCAGCCTCGACGTGGAGACGGCGCTGACCCACCTGGCCGAGCTGACCGTGCCCCGCCTCGCCGACTGGTGCGCCGTGCGGGTGGTGGAGTCGGCGGCGATCCCGCACCCGGCGATCGGCGTCGCTCACCGCGACCCCACCAAGGTCGGCCTGCTCACCCAGCTGGCCGAGCGCCTGCCACGCGACCTGATGGTGCAGGCCGAGCTGGGGGAGGCCTTCCGCGCCGCCCGCCCGTTCGTCAGCGAGGCGGTCGACCCCGCCGTGCTGGCGTCCCAGCTGGGCGACCCGCAGATCGGCGACGCGATCGGCTCGATCGGCGCCCAGGACGTCGTGATCTTCCCGCTCTACGCCCGCGGCCGTCTCATCGGCGCGCTGGGCTTCGGCAACTCCGTGACCCGGGCCATGAGCCCCGACGAGTTCGACCTGGCGCACGCCGTGGCCGTGCGGGCCGCGGTGCTGGTCGACAACGCCCGGATGTTCGCCGAACGGTCGGTGGTGGCCCGGGCGCTGCAGGACAGCCTCCTGCCGGGCGTGCTGCCCGACGTGCCCGGCGTCGAGTTGGGCGCCCGCTACCGCCCGGCCGGCCACGGGCTCGACGTCGGCGGCGACTTCTACGACGCCTTCCAGGCCGACGAGAACTGGTGGGTGTTCGCCGTCGGCGACGTGTGCGGCCACGGCGTGGAGGCCGCATCGCTCACCGGCCTGGCCCGTCACACGATCCGGTCGGCGGCGATGAGCGGCGTCATGCCCTCCGCGGTGCTGGGCCACCTCAACCGCATGCTCCTGCAGCACACCTCCGAGGAGTCGGCCCGGCACGACAGCGACGTGCCGATGACGCCTCGCTTCTGCACCGTGCTGGTGGGTGCGGTCCAGCCGACGCTCGAGGGCGTCGACATCATCGTCTGCTCGGGGGGCCACCCGTTGCCGCTGGTGCGGCGGTCCACCGACAAGGTGGTGCCCGTGGGCGTGCCCGGCACGCTGCTGGGGGTCACCGACGAGGTGTCGCTCACCGACACGGTCGTCCACCTGGCGCCGGGCGAGTCGCTGGTCTGCTACACCGACGGCCTCACGGACCGGCGCTCGGGACGGCGCACGTTCGGCGAGGAGGGCGTGGTCACCGCCATGCTGCGCAGCCGTACCGCCTGTGCCCGCGAGATGGCCGAGCAGGTGGAGGCCGACGCGGTCGGCTTCGTGGAGTACGAGCCCACCGACGACATGGCCGTGCTCGTCCTGAAGGCCTTGCCGACCAAGTGAGGTCGGACGGGAAGTAGCTTCTCGGCCCGTATGGCCGGAATGAGGGTCGCCACCTGGAACTGCCAGCACGGTCGCCCTGAGCCGCCCCGCATCGGTGAGGAGGCGGCGGCGCTCGACGTGGACGTCCTGGCGATGCAGGAGGTCGACCGGGGTTCACGCCGGGTGGAGCAGCGTGATCTGGCGGCCATGGTGCAGGAGGCGTTCGGGGGCCACCTGACGTGGGCGCCGGCGTTCACGTTCTCGGACGGCGGCGAATACGGCAACGCGCTGCTTGTGCGGGGCGAGGTGCGCGACGAGCTGGTGCTGCCGCTGCCGGGGCGGCGCCGCGGCAAGGGCAGCGAGCCGCGGGTGGCGTCGATCACCGCGGTGGTGGTCGACGGCCGGCACTGGACCGTGGCGAACACGCACCTGAGCACCCACCGGCGGATGGCGGCCGAGCAACTGGTCGCCCTCCTCGACGCCCTGCGGTCGTGGCCGGCGCCCCGGGTGCTGCTCGGCGACCTGAACCTGGAGGTGCCGCACCTCCTGCCGTCGCTCACGGCCGAGAGCTACCGCATGGCGATCGGCCCGGCGACCCATCCGGCGCAGCGCCCGCGCCGGCAGATCGACCACGTCGCCGTGTCGGGGCAGGGCTGCTCGGTGGTCCCGTGGGAGGCCGTGCAGCTGGCCGTCGGCGACCACCGAGCGTTGATCGCCGACGTGAGCTGCCCCGACTGACGACTGACTGACTGGCTAGCCCTCGATGAAGGCCTGGAGGTCGTCGCGGGCGACGTCGTCGTGGACCTGCGTCGGCGGCGACTTCATCAGGTACTGGCAGGCCGGCAGCACCGGGCCGCCCAGGCCCCGGTCGGCGGCCAGCTTGGCGAGCCGCACCGCGTCGATGATCACGCCCGCCGAGTTGGGCGAGTCGTGCACCTCGAGCTTGAGCTCCACGGTGAGCGGCACGTCGCCGAAGTTGCGGCCCTCCAGGCGGATGAAGGCCCACTTGCGGTCCTCCAGCCAGGGCACGTGGTCGGACGGGCCGATGTGCACGTCGCGGTCGCCGATCCCCGACTCGATCTGGCTGGTGACCGACTTCGTCTTCGACACCTTCTTCGACATCAGCCGGGTGCGCTCCAGCATGTTCATGAAGTCCATGTTGCCGCCGAAGTTCAGCTGGTAGGTGTGGTCGATGGTGGTGCCGCGGTCCTCGAACAGGCGGGCCAGCGTGCGGTGCACGATGGTGGCGCCCACCTGCGACTTGATGTCGTCACCCACGATCGGTACGCCGGCCTCGGTGAACTTGGCGGCCCACTCGGGGTTCGACGCGATGAACACCGGGATGGCGTTGACGAAGGCCGTGCCCGAGTCGATGCACGCCTGGGCGTAGTGCTTCTGCGCCTCCTCGGAGCCAACCGGCAGGTACGACACCAGCACGTCGGCCTTGGCGTCGCGCAGCGCCTGGGTGACGTCGACGGGCTCGGCCGCCGACTCCTCGCAGACCTCCGAGTAGTACTGGCCGAAGCCGTCGTAGGTGGGCCCCCGCAGCACCGTGATGCCGCTCTCGGGCACCTCCGCGAAGCGGATGGTGTTGTTCGGGCCCGAGAAGATGGCCTTGGCCATGTCGATGCCCACCTTGTCGGCATCGACGTCGAACGCGGCGACGACCTCGATGTCGCGGATGTGGTAGCCGCCGAGGTCGACGTGCATCAGGCCCGGGACCTGGTCGTCGGGGTTGGCGTCCTTGTAGAACTCCAGGCCCTGGACCAGCGAGCTGGCACAGTTCCCCACACCGGCGATGGCGAGGCGGATCTTGCTCATCAGTTGTCTCCCCTGTCCTTCTCGGCGCCGCCGGCCTCGGTGGCCCCGGTCGGCTCGGCCGCTTCTTCAGCGGCGATGAGCCGGTCGAGCCACGCCAGGTCGGCGGTCACAGCTTCCGTGTCGTGCTCCATGAGCGAGCGCAGGTAGGTGGTCAGGCGCCGGGGGCCCCCGGCTGTGCGGGTTTCGTCGCGACGGCGCACCAGCTCCGACCGGCGCCGCCGGAAGAGAGCCACGCGCTCGCCGGGCGCGAGGTGGTGGCAGAACGCCACGCGCACCTCGAAGTCGCGGTCGTCGGCGACGTTGGCGTCGACCAGCAGCTCGTGGAGCCGCCGATCGCCGTCGTCGGTGAGCCCGTAGACCTTCTTCCCCCGGCTGCCGCGCTTCGTCTCGCCGGCAGCGTTGCGCCGGAGAGCACGGAAGGCGACCAGTTCGCCGGCCAGCGAGCCGCTCATGGGGGCCGGTGGCGTCGGCGTCTTCTGGAAGGTGACGGCCTTGACGAACCCGGCGCGCTCCAGGCGGCCGAGCGCGGGATAGAGCGAACCGAACGACACGGTCGGGCGTGCGCCCGGGAGCTCGTCGAGCCGTTTGCGCAGCTCGTAGCCATGGAGATCCTGGTCCTTGAGGAGGCCGAGGATGGCGATGTCGATCATGTCCGCAACCTAGGTCGTTTGTTCCAGCAGTTGTATCGATCCGAAGTATCGGCTCGATATATCGGGCGCCAGTGTGCCGGGCGGTGAACGACACGTCAACGCGGGGTGTCGCCAGCGTGGCGTGACATGTGCCACCAGGTGGCCGGGCCCGCCGCCCAGGCGCGTCCCCGGACGCACCCTCCAACCGCCCCGCCGCCGCCCCAAGAGGCCTCGGCTGCGCCGAGCCTCTAACCTCTTTTGCCATGAACCTGCGGCCTGAGGCGATCAGGGGCACGAGCGGAACGGGCGTCGTCGACTACCGCCTCGCCCGTCAGCAGGTGATCCAGCAGTACCACAAGGGCCGGCTCTCGCGGCTCGACGTGTGCGACGCCCATCCCGAGCTGCGACGGGCCGCGATGGGGGCCAGCCAGCCCACCTCCGAGGTCTGCCCGATCTGCGAGGACGAGACCGTCGCGCTCGTCACCTACGCCTTCGGGCCCCGGCTGCCGCCCGGTGGTCGCTGCATCTCGACGGCGCGCGACATGGCCAAGCTGTCGCGGGGCAAGGCCCAGGTGACGTGTTACGTGGTCGAGGTGTGTCCGGCCTGCGCCTGGAACCACCTGACCCGGGTGTTCCACGTCGGCGGGTAGCAACCCGCCGCCGCCCGAAGGGCTTCGGCTCCGTCGAGCCACTAACCTCCTGGTTCCGTCATGGACCGCTACGAGCGCCCCGATCGGCCGCCGCCTCGCTCTCCACGACCTCCGAGCGAACGAGCTGGTGGCCCCAATCAGATCTTCGTGGATGCCCCGCGCCCAGGCCCGGGCCCGGGTGACCGCGCCGAGCCGCCGAGCTCGGGGTTCCCGGGTCAGCCACCCCCGCCCCGCGGCTCGGGGCGAGGGGCCGGCAGCAGCGGCGGCAACGGGAGCCCGCCGCGCAAACGCAGCATCGTGTGGCGGATGCGGCGGTTCCTGTTCGTCGCCAGCCTCCTGGTGATGGCGCTGATCGCCGCGTCGGTCGCCAAGATGGCCGACACCGAGCTGCCCGAGGCGGCAGACCTGCAGCAGTCGAGCTTCATCTGCGACGCCGAGGTCCCCGACAACTGCAACTCCACCAACGCCATGGCCAAGATCTCCCAGGGCGAGGACCGTCAGAACGTCAGCTTCGAGGAGGTCCCCGAGCTGGTCTGGCAGGCCGTGGTCGACTCCGAGGACGCCGACTTCTTCGAGCACAAGGGCGTCAACCCCATCGCCATCAGCCGGGCGCTCTACTGGGACCTCCGTAGCGGCACGACCGTGCAGGGCGGCTCGACCATCACCCAGCAGTTCGTCAAGAACACCTTCCTCTCCCACGAGCAGACCGTCACCCGCAAGGTGAAGGAGGCGATGCTCGCGATCAAGGTGGAGCAGTCGTACTCGAAGGAGGAGATCCTCGAGGGCTACCTCAACACCATCTTCTTCGGGCGCAACGTCTACGGCATCAAGGCCGCGGCCCAGGCGTACTACGGCAAGAACCTCGACCAGCTGGAGCTGAAGGAGGTCACGTACCTGGCGGGTCTCATCCGTGCCCCCAACCGCGCCGACGCCACCGTCAACCCGGAGGCGGCCAAGGACCGGCGCACCAAGGTGCTCGTCGCGATGCTCGAAGAGGGCCACATCACCCAGGCCGACTACGACGCCACCGTCGACCTGCCGTTCGACTACGTGACGGCGCCCGTGACGGGTGGGAACAAGACGATCAAGATGCAGGGGGCCGGCGGCGGCTACATCACCCAGTACGTCAGCCAGTCGATCCTGAACGATCCTGAGACCTACAACCTGACCGAAGAGGAGCTGGCCCTCGGTGGCCTGCGGGTCTACACCACCATCAACCCCGCGATGCAGCAGGCGGCGTGGGACGCCATGTACAACCCGGCGGTCAACACGAGCTACCCGCTGAACAACCCGGACCTGCCCCTCGGTGCGATGGTGTCGATCGACGACAAGGGCCACGTGAAGGCCATGGTGGGCGGTCGGGGCGACGGCAGCGGCGCCAACTTCGCCGTCGCCGGCCACGGTGCCTCCGGCCGGCCGGTGGGTTCGACGTTCAAGCCGATCGTGCTGGCCGAGGCGATCCGCCAGGGCTACTCGTTGGAGTCGATGCTGCCGGCACCCCAGCAGGCCGAGATCCCCTCGATCCCCGAGTGCGGCGACTGGCAGCCCCGCAACGCCGGCGAGTCGGAGATCCCGGGCGAGCGCATCGACCTCATGACCGCCACGCAGGAGTCGGTGAACACCGCCTACGCCAACCTCATCTACGAGCTCGCGGTCGGCAACGGCGGCAGCACCGCCAAGGTGACGGAGATGGCGGCGGCGCTGGGCATGGATCCCGAGCAGATCAACAAGTGCCTGACGATGGTGCTCGGGTCCAACAACAGCACGCCGTTGGAGATGGCCGAGGTGTACTCCACCTTCGCCAACGGCGGTGTCCACCGGCCGCCCAAGGTCATCCTCAAGATCGAGCGCGTCGACCAGGAGGGCAAGGTCACGCTCATCTACCAGGCAGCGGAGGAGAGCAGCCGGGCGTTGAACGAGATCGAGGCCGCCCGGGTGACCGCCAGCCTGGAGCGGGTCATCGCCGACGGCACCGGCTGGCGGGCCAAGCTGAACATCCCGGCTGCGGGCAAGACCGGCACCACGGGCGACAACAAGGACGCCTGGTTCGTCGGCTACACGCCCAAGCTCACCACCGCGGTGTGGATGGGCTTCGAGATCCCGGACCAGGACAACCCCGAGTGCAAGGCCGACGCCGCGGCCGGTGTCACGGAAGGCCAGTGGGCCGACTTCGCCGGTCAGCCCGAGAAGTGCCCGGCCAAGATCGCGAGCATGGGCACCGCCGGTGAGCAGAGCAAGCCCGTCTACGAGTGGGACATGGTCACCGGCGGGTCGATCCCGGCGATCATCTGGAAGCTCTACATGGACAAGGCCACCGCCGGCACCAACGACCCGTTCCGGCAGCTCACCCCCGAGGAGCTGCGCGCGGGCAAGGACTTCGAGACCGGCGAGTACGTCACCGACACCACGACCACCACCACGCTCCCGACCGGACCGACCGGCCCGGTCGTCACCGAACCGACGATGACGCTGCCGTCGTTCCCGCAGATCCCTACCACCTCGATTCCGCCGACCGACCCCCCGGTCCCCGACACGACCACCACGACCGATCCGCGCGGCGGTGGGCCACCTGGCGGCGGCGGTGGCGGCGACTAGCGCTCGCTCCGCAGGGGAATCCGGCGCGCCCTCGGTGGGTTGACACCACTGGCCAAGCGGTTCCGTCGGCACTACCGTCGTGAGCACCGCCGGCAGCCACACAGGCGCTGGACGGAGAAGGAGGTGTGCCACATGAGCACGCGAACTGCTCCCGCCATCCGGGCCCGCAAGGTGCGGGACGGGGGCGAGCCCCTGGTCATGGTCACCGCGTACGACGCGCCGGGTGCCCGGCAGGCCCACGAGGCCGACGTCGACATGGTGCTCGTCGGCGACTCGCTCGCCATGGTGGTCCTCGGTTACGACGACACGCTCCAGGTGACCGTCGACGACATCGCCCACCACGTCGGCGCGGTGCGCCGGGGCCTGACGAGCTCGACGGCCGAGGGCCCGGCGCCCCTGGTCGTCGGCGACATGCCGTGGATGAGCTACCACACCACCCCGGCCGAGGCCGTCCGCAACGCGGCCACGCTGATCCGGGCGGGGGCGTCGGCAGTGAAGCTCGAGGGCGGTCGCAAGCGGCTCCCGGTCGTCGAGGCGATCCTCGACGCCGAGGTGCCGGTGCAGGGTCACCTGGGCCTCACCCCGCAGTCGCTGCACGCCATGGGCGGCTTCAAGGTGCAGGGGCGCCAGCACGACGCGGCGCTCGCCCTGGTCGACGAGGCCAAGGCGCTGGCCGCCATCGGTTGCTTCTCGCTGGTGCTGGAGGGCGTGCCCGACGAGGTCGCCCGCATGGTGACCGACTCGGTGGACGTCCCCACCATCGGCATCGGCGCCGGGCCGCACTGCGACGGCCAGGTGCTCGTGTACCACGACCTGCTGGGCCTGGAGAACCGGATGCGGCCCAAGTTCGTGCGTCGCTACGCCGAGCTGGGCGACGCCTCGGTGGTGGCGCTCCGGGCGTTCGCCGACGACGTGCGCACCGGTCGCTTCCCCGCCGACGACGAGAGCTACCACCTCTCGGCCGACGTCGTGGAGAGCCTCGGCCTCTACGGGAGCGCCCACTGACCTGGTGACGGGTGCCGGTGCGCGTCGCCGAATCCGGTCGTGCAAGGATCGGTGCCGTGCACCGGACACCGTCGCGTGGTCGCCGTCTCGTCGTGCTGGTGGCCGGCCTGAGCCTGCTGGTCGCCGCCTGTGGCGGGGACGACGACGAGGAGGCCGCCGACAGCAGCTCGATCGGCGACTCCGCCGACACCAGCGCCACCACCGGCGTCGAGCCGGAGTCCCCGGGCGACGGGGTGCTCGTCTCGGCGGGGGATGCGCCGGCGGCCCAGGGTGCGGGGCTCTCCGAGGCGCCGGGCCCGGACGACCGTGAGCTGCTCGACGGCTTCGGCGAGGTGGCCATCGCGATCACCAACCCGGACGGGTCGGTGAAGGGCTGGTGCGTGCTGCTGGCGGAGACCGAGGAGCAGCGGGGGCGGGGCCTCATGGAGGTCACCGACTTCGGTGGCTACGAGGGGATGCTGTTCGTGTGGGCCGACGACAACTCGTCGAGCTTCTACATGCGCAACACGCCGACGCCGCTGTCGATCGCCTGGGTCGACGCCGAGGGCGAGATCGTGTCGAGCACCGACATGGAGCCGTGCGACGACCTGCCCGGCTGCCCGCTCTACCCACCGGCGGGGCCCTACCGGTTCGCCCTCGAGGTGCCGAAGGGGGACCTCGGGAAGGTGGGCCTGGTCGACGGAGCCACGCTGCGCGTCGGCGGAACCTGCGCGACCTAGCCCTTTACTGTCACACCCCACCAACCACCCCGCCGCCGCCCCAAAAGGCGAAGGGCTTCGCCTTCACTGTCACACCCCGCGTTTACAAAGGGAGCATGCTCTCCCGCTACAGTCACCCGGTTGCAATTGATGGCCCCTGCTCCCACGCGTCGTCGTGGGGGCCCCGGTGGGAGCCGGGCTCACAGGAGGAGACCGCTCGCCATGCGAGCCTATGAACTGATGATCATCGTCGACGCCGAGCTCGACGACGAGATCATCGACGCACAGGTCAAACGAGTCGCCGAGCTGGTCACCCAGCGCGGCGGCGAGATCAAGGCCGAAGACCGCTGGGGACGCCGGCGGTTCGCCTACGAGATCAACCACAAGACCGAGGGCTACTACGTGGTCTACGAGTTTGTGGGAGGCAGCGAGCTTGCCCAGCTCGAGCGGGCGCTGCGACTCGCGGACGAGATCGTCCGCCACAAGCTGTTCCGTCTGCCCGACCGCGAGGCCGCCCGCCGCGGCTGGCTCGCGTCGACGGCGACCTGAGAAGAGGACTGTCATGTCGTCCACCGTCACCATCGTCGGGAACCTCACCCGCGACCCCGAGCTCCGCTACACCCCCAACGGCGCAGCCGTCGCCACCTTCGGCGTGGCTGTCAACCGCCGCTGGCAGAACCGTGACAGCCAGCAGTGGGAGGAGGCGACGTCCTTCTTCAACGTCACCTGCTGGCGTGACCTGGCCCAGAACGTGAGCGAGTCGCTCGAGAAGGGCTCGCGCGTGCTCGTGTCCGGGCGCCTCGAGCAGCGTTCCTGGGAGACCCAGGACGGCGAGAAGCGCTCGGTCGTCGAGGTCGTCGCCGACGAGATCGGTCCCAGCCTCCGCTGGGCCACCGCCACCATCAACCGCAACGAGCGCCGCACCGCCGAGGGTGGCTCGGCCAACGGCGGCGGTGGCGGTGGCTGGAGCCCCAAGCCGGCCTCCAACGAGCCCCCGCCCACCTACGATCCGGCGGAGGAGCCGTTTTGATCAACAAATCGCGTTCGAAGAACAAGGACAACGCCCGCAGGGCCAAGAAGAAGACGAGCATCCTCAACACCGAGGCCGTCAAGTACGTCGACTGGAAGGACGTGAACCTGCTGCGGCGGTTCATGTCCGACCGGGCCAAGGTGCGGGCCCGCCGGGTGACGGGCAACAACGCCCAGCAGCAGAGCGAGATCGCCAAGGCGATCAAGAACGCGCGGGAGATGGCCCTGCTGCCGTACGTCACGCGCATCACCCAGCAGCGTGGCGGTCGCGGCGACAAGGGCGACCGTGGCGACCGGGGCCCCCGTGGCGATCGCGACGATCGCGGTCCCCGTCCCGACCGTGACGACCGTCCGCCCCGTCCCGACCGTGACGATCGCCCGCCCCGTGGCGACGCGTCGGCGGCGCCGCCGGCGTCGGCACCGCCGCCGGTGCCCGCCGCGGCCGCGGCTGGCGACAGCCCGAGCGAAGGTGCGGCGTCGTGATGAAGGTCATCCTCCGCACCGACGTGAACGACCTGGGCAAGCGGGGCGACATCCTCGACGTCGCCGATGGCTACGCCCGCAACTACCTCGTGCCCAAGGGCATCGCCATCAAGGCGTCCGACGGCACGCAGTCCCAGGCGAAGGCCATGCGCCGAGCGCGCGACCTGCGTGACGCGCAGGACCGGTCGGCGGCAGAAGAGGTCGCCACCACCATCGTGGCGAAGGTCGTCACGCTCACGGCTCGAGCCGGCAGCGAGGGCAAGCTGTTCGGCTCGGTCACGGCGTCCGACATCGCCGCCGCCGTCGAGGCGCAGACGGGCGTCGAGATCGACCGTCGCAAGCTGGACCTCCCCGAGCCGGTGAAGACCCTGGGTACCCATGTGATCCCGGTCAAGCTGCACGCCGATGTGCAGTTCCCGATCACCGTCGAGGTCGTGGCCGAGTAGGCCCGTGCGACCGCCGGCAGCGCGGTGCTGCCGGCGGTCCGCGATCGCCTCCCCTGGCGATCCACAGCTTCTCCACACCGTTCGTTCGGTGTTGTCACCGCCACATGCTGGGCATGCGCGCCTGCGCGCCGCTGTCCGTGCGCCGGTCATCCCCAGGTCAGCAAGGTTTTCAACAGGATTCCCCCGCCTTTTCAACAGGGTTATCCGTCTTCCTCCGCACAGGGCGCAGCTGCGAGTGTGAGGTCTCCCATGGCACGGCCCGACGACGACACGACATCCCGGCGCAAGGCTCCTGGTGGTCGCGTGCCGCCGCACGACCTGCAGGCGGAGGAGTCGTTGCTCGGCGCGATGATGCTGGAGCAGGAGGCCATCGCCAACGCCGCCGGCGTCATCCGGGCCGACGACTTCTACAAGCCGGCGCACGCCCACGTCTACGAGGCGATCCACTCGCTGTACGCCTCGGGCCAGGCGGTCGACCCGGTCACGGTGGCCGACGAGCTACGCCGCAGCGGGCTGCTCGACGCCGTGGGCGGGCACCAGACGCTGGTCCAGATCATGTCGTCCACGCCGGCGACCACCAACGCTGCCGGCTACGCCCACATCATCGAGGAGCACGCCCTGCTCCGGCGGCTGATCGGCGTCGCCGGCGAGATCGCCGAGATCGGCTACGGGCTGCCCGACGACGTCACCAAGGCGCTCGACCGGGCCGAGTCGCTGGTCTACGAGGTCAACCAGCGCCGGGTCACCGACACCACCGCGAAGATCGAGGAGCTGCTCGGCCTCAACCTCGACCGCCTGGAGCAGCTCTACGGCCGGGGCGACGCCATCACCGGCACCCCCACCGGCTACGCCGACCTCGACGACCTGCTCTCCGGCCTCCAGCCCAACAACCTCGTCATCGTCGGCGCCCGCCCCGCCATGGGCAAGGCCCTGGCGCTGGACACGCCCATCCCGACGCCCGACGGCTGGACGACGATGGGCGACCTGGCCGTCGGCGACCGCGTGCTCGACGACGCCGGTCGACCCTGCTCGGTCACCTACGCCACCCCGGAGCAGCTCGACCGGCAGTGCTACGAGGTCGAGCTCGACGACGGGACGACGGTCGTCGCCGACGCCGACCACCAGTGGTCCGCCTACGACCGGCGGGCCTGGAAGGCCGCGGGCGCACGCAGCTACGGCCAGGGGTCGAACCCGCCGGGCGCTCGGGTGGTGACCACCTGGCAGATGCTCGACGAGGGCCTCCGGGCCGGCCCCGACGACCGCCCCAACTGGTACATCCCGGTGGCGCAGGCGCTGGACCTCCCCGAGCAGGAGCTGCCGGTCGACCCCTACGTGCTCGGGTGCGAGCTGGGCGCCGGCACGACCGTCGACGACGGGGACCGCGCCCACTTCGAGGGCGAGCTGGCCATGGCCGGACATCAGCTCCTGAAGGGCCACGCCCCCCTCGACCACATCCCCGCCCTCTACCTGCGGGCGTCCCCCAAGCAGCGGCTGGCGCTCCTCCAGGGCCTGCTCGACACCGACGGCCGCGTCGTCGACCCCTTCGGCACGGTCGAGCTGCACCTGGCGAGCCGACCGCTGCTGCAGCAGGCGCACGAGCTCGTGTGCACGCTGGGCCACAAGCCCGGGAGGATCCGGCGCACCGGCGCGGCCTGGGAGTTCAGCTGGACGCCGCTCGACCCGGTGTTCCGCCTGGCCCGCAAGGCCGAGCAGCTGGAGCGCACGAGGAGCCACCGCGCCTTCGGCGCCATGACCCGGCGCACCGTGCGGGCGATCCGCCCGGTCGCCTCGGTGCCGGTGCGCTGCATCACCGTCGACTCGTCGAGCCACCTCTACCTGGCGGGCCACACGCTGGTCCCGACCCACAACACCTCGTTCGCGCTGGGCATGGCCACGCACGCGGCCCTGTACGCGAGCCATCCCGTGCTGGTCTTCAGCCTGGAGATGGGGAACCTCGAGCTGAGCCAGCGCATGCTGTGCGGCGAGGCCCGGATCGACTCGCAGCGGGTTCGGTCCGGCAACCTCAACGAGGACGACTGGAGCCGCATCAGTCAGGCGATCGGCCGGCTCGCCCAGGCGCCGATCTGGATCGACGACAACCCGAACCTCACGGTGATGGAGATCCGGGCCAAGGCCCGGAGGCTCAAGAGCCAGACCGGTTCGCTCGGCATGGTGGTCATCGACTACCTCCAGCTGATGACCGGCCGGGGTAGCGCCGAGAACCGCCAGGTCGAGGTGTCGGAGATGAGCCGAGGCCTCAAGATCCTCGCCCGCGAGCTGGAGTGCCCCGTCGTCGCGCTCTCCCAGCTCTCCCGCCAGCTGGAGATGCGGGCCGACAAGCGCCCCATGCTCGCCGACCTCCGTGAATCGGGGTCGATCGAGCAGGACGCCGACGTGGTGATGTTCATCTACCGAGACGACGTGTACAACAGCGATTCGCCCGACCGGGGGCAGGCGGAGATCATCGTGGCGAAGCACCGGAACGGGCCGACCGGGGTGGCGCGACTGGCGTTCCTGTCGCAGTACACCCGGTTCGCCAACATGGCCCGCGTCGAGTAGTCAGTCGAGGCGGAAGACCGGGAAGCCGGGGGCGATGGCGGCGAGCTCGTCGTCGGTGGAGCTCTTGCCGACGCCTTCGAAGAACTGGCCGACCTCCCAGCCCCAGCGCTCGACGTAGGCCCGCAGGACCGGCGCCTTGGCGTCGTCGTCCAGCTCCGTCGCCTGGAACGACTCGAACTTGCGGCCGATGTGCAGCTCACCGACGCCGTCGGCGGCTCGCATGTTGCGGACCCACTGGGTGGTCCCCCGGGGAGCGACGAGGTAGCGGCGGCCCTCGAGGTCGAGGAGGTTCACGACCGTGGTCCGGGTCTTTCCGCTGGTGCGCCCGACGACGCGCAGCTCCCGGCTGCCCATCAGGCTGACGCCCCGCCGAGCCAGCCAGTGCACCGTGGGGTTGAAGACCGTCCGGGTGAACCAGCCGGGCGCGAGGTAGCGATCGGGCGAACTGTGATCAGTGCTCTCGTTCATGAGCAACGTTCTACCGGGTGTTCGTCCCGAATGCAAGAGCACTGCTCTCGTTTCGGTATGCTGCTCCGCATGACGAGCGCGCCAACGACGGCCCGGGCTCGGGCGCGGGAGATGCTGACCGCCGAGATCAAGGCCACGGCCCGGCGCCACCTCGCCGAGGCCGGGGCGTCGAGTCTCTCGCTGCGGGCGGTGGCCCGGGAGCTCGGGATGGCGTCGTCGGCGGTCTATCGCTACTTCGCCAGCCGTGATGCCCTGCTCACCGCCCTGATCGTCGACGCCTTCGACGCCGTGGGCGAGGTGGCGGAGGAGGCGATCGCCGCCACGGCGGACGACGACGTGCTGGCCCGCTGGTGCGCCCTCGCCACGGCGATCCGGGGCTGGGCGCTGGCCCACCCGCACGACTACGCCCTCGTCTACGGCAGCCCCGTCCCCGGCTACCGGGCGCCCGACGACACCGTCACGCCGGCGGGCCGGGTCAGCGGGGCGCTGCTGCAGGTGGTGGGCGACGGGGTGGCGTCGGGCGCCATCGACACGGCTTCCACCGCCTCGGTGCCCCGGGTGGTCCACCGCGACCTGGCCCGGCTGCGCGACCTGGCCGCCCCGGGGATCCCCGACGAGGTGCTGGCCCGAGCCATGCTGGTGTGGACGGGCCTCTTCGGCCACATCAGCTACGAGCTGTTCGGCCACCTGCACCGGGTCGTCGAGGACTACGACGCCTTCTTCGACCACCAGACCCGCCGGGCCGGGACCTACCTGGTCGGGGGTTAGCGCAGCACCAGGTGGAAGTCGCCGAACTCGTGGCCGGCGAAGCCTGCCGCGATGGCTCGCTCGTAGCTGCGGTCGAGCGTCACGCGGCCGGCGACCGCCTCCACCAGCATGAGGTGCGACGCCTCGGGGTCGTGCCAGCCGCTGATCAGCCCGTCGACTGCCCGCACACCACGCTCGGGCGTGATCACCAGGTCGGTCCAGCCCTCGCCGGCGTGGACCCGGCCCGACCGGTCGGCCACGGTCTCGATGGCCCGGGTCGCCGTCGTCCCCACGGTCACGACACGGTGTCCCTCGGAACGGGCGTGGTTCACCGCGGCCGCCGTCGCCGACGGCACGGCGTAGCGCTCGGGGTACGGCGTCTCACCGGCCTCCTGGGAGGCCACTCCGGTGTGCAGGGTGATCGGCGCCAGCACCACGCCCTGGCTCACCAGCCGGGTCACCAGGTCCGGCGTGAAGCCCCGCGCCGCGGAGGGCATCTCGGCGCTGCCCGGCACGGTGGCGAACACCGTCTGGTAGGCCGACAGCGGCCACGGCCGGGCGTCCTTGCCATAGCGGATGGGACGCCCGAACCGCGCCAGGTGCTCGTCCAACGGCCGCGGCACCCGCAACCGGGCCACCCACAGCCGCACCGGCAGGCCCGAGGGCTCGTGGCCGGTCGGGTGGTAGGGCTCGATCAGGTCGAGCCGCGCGCCGCCGGGCAGGACGACCGGGCGGTCCGGGGGGAAGTCGAGCCACGGGACGCTCCCTGCGCCGTGGCGGTGGCGGGGCTCCACCACCCACAGGCCCGCCGCCTCGTCGAGCTGCGTCGACAGGTGGACCACCAGGCCGTTGCGGTGGTCGGGCGCCGGCAGCACGTCGCCCACGCCGTCGGCCACCAGGGCAGCCGGCCGGGTGGTCGACACGTTCACCACCAGGACGTCGCCCGGATCGAGGTACGCCGGCAGGTCGGCCATCGTCGTCTCGACCATCGACTGGTCGTCGCGGTACGTCACCAGCAGGCGGGCGTCGTCCCGCCGCCGACCGGTGAGGTCGAGCGGGGCCCGCGGCGCCAGCGGCTGGGTGAGGGCGACGGCGCTCACGACGCCACCCCCGACGGCGTGGGCACTGGTGCGAGCAGCGACACCTCCCGAGCCTCGTAGCGCCCGCTGGGCAGGTGGCCGGTCAGGAGCCGGCGGAACCCGGGGACGCTCACCTCGGGCGGTGGCAGGTCCGAGATGTCCTGCTCCGGCGCCGACTCCTGGTACATCTGCGTGCGCATCTCACCCGGGTCGACCCGGTAGACCCGCAGGTCCGGGTGCTCCTCGGCCACGACGGCGAAGGCCTGCTCCAGGGCGGCCTTGGAGGAGCCGTAGCCGCCCCAGCCGGGGTACGCGGCGACGGCGGCGTCGGAGGTGACGGCGACCACCCGTGCCCCGGGCCGGAGCTGGGGGAGGAGGTCCGACGTCAGGGCGATCGGGGCGACGACGTTGACCTCGAAGATCCGCCGCAGCACCTCGACCGGGTGTTCGAGCACCGGCGGCATCGGGCTCAGGCCGAGCGTCGAGGCGCTGAGCACCAGCGCGTCGAGCCCGCCGAACTCCTCCACCTCGGCGACCAGCGCGGCGCGGTGCCAGGCGTCGGTCACGTCGCCGGCGACGGCCCGGACCGTGGTGAACCCGTCCAGCTCGACCGCGGCCTCCGTCAGGGCCTCGGGGCTGCGGGCGTCGATCACCAGCTGCCAGCCGTCCCGGGCGAGGTCACGGGCCAGAGCCCGACCCAGGCCCCGGGAGGCGCCGGTGATGAGTGCGGTTGGCGTGTGGGTCGTGGTCATGACCGCAACCTATGGACGCCCTGGTCAGCCGCCATCGGCCCTGGGACCGGTTCTGCCTAGGTCGGAGGGCCTACGCCCACCTACTACTCCGCCGCGCCCACCCCGTGTCGGGCCGCGTACAGCGCCGCCTGCGTGCGGTCGGTGACCCGCAGCTTGGTGAGGATGCTGCTCATGTGGGTCTTCACCGTCTTCTCGGCGACGAACAGCGCCTCGGCGATCTGCCGGTTCGACATGCCCTGGCCGAGCCGTGCCAGCACGTCGCGCTCCCGGGGCGTCAGCTCGGCGAGGCGGTCGTCGTCGGCGGCCCGGGCCGACGTCGCCCGGTCGAGCACCCGGGTCGCCACCGCCGGCCCCAGCACGCTGCCGCCCTGGTGCACGGTGCGGATGGCGGCCTCGAGGTCGGACGGGTCGACGTCCTTCAGCAGGTAGCCGGCGGCTCCGGCCCGTAGAGCCGGGAGCACCTTCTCGTCGCCGACGAAGCTGGTGAGCACCAGCAGCCGGGGAGGCTCCGGCAGCTCGGCCACCCGGCCGATCGCCTCGATGCCGCCGCCGGGCATCATCAGGTCGACGAGCACCACGTCGGGCGCCAGGTCCTGCACGGCGGCGACGACCTCGTCGGCCGACCCGGCCTCGCCCACCACGTCGATCCCCGGCCGGGACGACAGGAACGACCGCAGCCCCTCCCGCACCACCGGGTGGTCGTCGGCCACCACCACCCGGATCGCGGCGGCGTCGGGCCCGTCAGCCATGGGGCACCTCGGCGATCACGCGGGTGCCGGCGCCCGGCTGCGAGTCGATGGCCAGCTTCCCACCGACGGCTCGGGCCCGGTCGAACATCGAGGTGAGCCCGAGTCGCCGGCTGCGGATCGACTGCTCCGCCGGGTCGAAGCCGACGCCGTCGTCCTCCACGATCAGCCGCAGGATCGATCCGTCGGCGCCCAGGCGGACCGTCAGCATCGACGCCTCGGCGTGCCGGACGACGTTGGCCACCGCCTCCTGGACGATCCGGAACAGCTGGCGCTCGGTCTCCGGGGCCACCTCCTTGGCTGCCCCGTCCACGGTCAGGTCGACCGTCAGCTCGGTGGTGCGGGCCAGCAGGTCGAGCTGCTTGCGCAGGGCGCCGGTCAGCCCGTCGACGGCGAGGTCCGGCGGCCGCAGGTCGTAGATCAGGGCTCGCAGCTCGCCGAACGCGTCGTCCAGCAGCCGGCTGGCCCGCCCCAGCCGTTCCACGGCGGTGGCCACGTCGGGATCGACCTCGCCGTCGCCCAGCGCGTGGGCCGCGGTCTGCACGGCCAGCCGGGCGCCGAACAGCGTCTGGGTCAGGGCGTCGTGCAGCTCGCGGGCGATGCGGTCGCGCTCGCCGGCGACGCTCAGCTCGCGGCTCTCCTCGTAGAGCCGCGAGTGCTCCACGAGCACCGCGGCGTGGGGGGCGAACACGCTCACCAGTTGCTCGTCGGTCTCGTCGAAGGCCGGCGCCCCCACCTTGTCGGTCAGGTAGAAGGCGCCGATCACGTCGCCCCGCAGCAGGATCGGGTAACCGAGGAACGACCGCATGTCGGGGTGCCGTGACGGCCACCACCCCCGGAATCGGGGGTCCTGCCGGATGTCGGCGGTGCGATACGGGGCCGGCTGGGTGAGCATGGCGTCGAGCAGCCCGTGGGAGCGGGGGAGCGGACCGAGCGCGGAGACCAGCTCGTCGTCCATCCCGTCGGTGATGAAGCGGGAGAAGCCGCCCTCGCCGTCGGGCACCCCCAGCGCGGCGTAGCGGGCGCCGACCAGGTCGCGCGCCCCGCACACCAGCCGCTTGAGCACCGCATCCATCGCCAGGTCGGTGGTCGCCCCGACGAGGGCGTCGCTCACCGCCGCCAGCGCCCGCAGGCGCACGGACTCGTCGGGGACCACCTCACGCAGCTCGGACATGCTGCCCCGAGGGTACCTACGCCTTGCGGCTCGGCAGTTCGACCCGGGCGAACACCGCCATCAGGCCTGCCAGCAGCACGCCGGGGCCGACGACCCACAGCGGGCGGGTGAGCCACCACGCCGCCGTGGCCTGGTCGCCGAGCGTGAAGCCGATTGCCTCGTACAGGAACAGGAAGCCGACCAGGGCGGTCATGTGCCAGCAGAACACGGTCATCGCCACGGCGTTGGCCGAGACGACCGCCTTCCACACCCGGCGCCGCTGCAGCCAGACCCGCAGCCGAGGAGCGATCGCCAGGACCACGCCCAGCTGGAACACACCCAGCGCCGCGATGCAGGCCGTCGTCGGCGACATGTTGCTGACGCCCTCGCCCCGCACCGCCACCATCGACCGGGAGTACGGCCCGAAGGTGGTCAGCGCCGCCAGCGCTCCGAGGCCCGCCAGCCACACCGGTGCCACCCGCCGACCCGACGGCCAGTCACGCCACACGTAGCCGAGCTGGTGGCAGAACACCCACACCAGCGCCGAGCCGACCAGGCCCGCCGCACCGACCCCGAAGCCCAGCCGGGCCACGTCGGCGAGGCCGATGCCCGCCGCCAGCGCCAGCAGGGTCGCCACCGGCCGCCAGGCATGGAGACGAGCGGTGAACGGCGCCAGCGCCACCACCCCGACGTACACGCCGAGGAACCACAGCGGCACGAACACCACCTTCCCCCAGTCGAGGACCGAGCGGCCGCCACCCGCCTGCCACGCCAGGTCGACCACGGCCCAGCAGGCCACGTACACGCCCACCGGCCGCAGCAGCCGGCCGAAGCGCTTGCCCCAGAACCGGCGAGTCGCCTCGCCGGCACCTGTGCGCCGCACCGCGTCCCAGGCCGCCAGGTTGGCGTAGCCGCCGACGACGAAGAACAGCGGCATCACCTGCAGCAGCCACGTCGCCGCCCACAGGCCGGGCACGTCGGCGATGGGGTTCGGCATCCGCAGCGACCCGCCGCGCCAGTGGGTGATCGAGAAGGTCCAGTGCCACAGCACCACCACGGCGATGCTGCACGCCCGCAGGAAGTCGACGACCCGGTCCCGCGAGGCCGGGGTGGCGTCGACCAAGGTGTCGACGTCGAGGGTTGTGGAAGCCATGCCGACGACTCTCCGCCAACCCGGCCCTCGGTCGTACCGGGCGCCGACCCCACCCCCTCGTGGGGAACCCCCAGGGCCGAGCACACGGCCGTGGCCGGCGAGGTGGGACTTCGCTCAGCCGGCGATGCGCCGGCGTCGCGGCCGTTCGTGGTGACCCTTCTCCACGAACTGGATGATCCGCGTCGCCACGTCGATGCCGCTGGTCTTCTCGATGCCCTCGAGCCCCGGCGAGCTGTTCACCTCGAGCACGACCGGGCCGTGGGTGGAGCGCACGACGTCGACACCGCACACGTTGAGGCCCATGGTCTTGGCCGCCCGGGCGGCGATCGACCGCTCCTCCGGCGTGAGCTTCACCTTCTCGGCCGAGCCGCCCCGGTGCAGGTTCGAGCGGAACTCGCCGGCCTGGCCCTGCCGCTTCACTGCGGCCACTACCCGACCGCCCACCACGAAGGCGCGGATGTCGGCGCCCCGCGCCTCCTTGATGTACTCCTGCACGAGGATGTTCGCCTTCAGCTGGCGGAAGGCCACGATCACCGACTCGGCGGCCTTCTTCGTCTCGGCCAGCACCACGCCGATGCCCTGCGTGCCCTCGGTGAGCTTCACCACTACCGGCGGCCCGCCCACGGTCTCCAGCAGCCCGTCGATGTCCTTGGTCGAGTGGGCGAAGCCGGTGACCGGCAGCCCGATGCCGTTGCGGGCCAGCAGCTGCAGCGCCCGGAGCTTGTCGCGCGCCCGGCTGATCGCCTGCGACTCGTTGGCCGTGAACACGCCCATCATCTCGAACTGCCGCACCACGGCCGTGCCGTAGAAGGTGTGCGACGCCCCGATGCGCGGGATCACCGCGTCGATGTCGGTCAGCTCCTCGCCCTGGAAGATCACGGTCGGACGGTGCGCCGTGATGTTCATGTAGCAGCGCAGGTAGTCGATGACCTTGACTTCGTGCTCGCGCGCCTCAGCCGCCTCCCGCAGGCGGGAGGTTGAGTACAAGCTCGGGTTGCGCGAGAGGATGGCGATCTTCACGGGAGTGACGGTGCCGTGTCGGCGGCGTGACTGTACTTCCACCGGCCACGAACGAACGGTTCGGGTCGACCATGAACCTGCGGCGTATGGCCGACCGGCCCAGCAGCATGCGAAAGCCCATTTCATCACGCCGTGTCAAGGTCAGGTCGATGCGGAAGCGCCGGCCTGCGAGCGACAGCCCGGTGCGCACGACCGGCCGCCGTTCCACGTCGCCGTTGCTGGAGCGAACGTCGCGCGCGTCGACCAGCGGAGCCTCCACGCGCATGCCGAAGACCTCGTCGTTCTCCAACGGGTGCAGCACGAAGCGCAGGCGCGGTGGTGAGCTGCCGGGGACCACTTCGATGTCCCAGGCGTGCAGCGACGAAGAGCGTGCGCCGGTGTCGACCTTGGCCTTCACCGCCACGCCACCGAGATCCGGGAACGCCACCCACTCTCGCCAGCCAATCACCGTCGGAACGGTCATCAATCCGAAACACTAACCAGGTAACACAGCAAAACTGCGCATTCTGTGTGCTGTCTTGCACGCGGGATGTACCGGTCGGGGCGCCGCCATTACGCTGGCCGGCCTATGGACGACTCGGGATCAGGTTTGCTCGGAGGCCCCGACTTCTTTGCCTGGATCGTGCTGGCGCTGGGCGGCGCCATGTGTGTCGGCAGTGTGATGGCGCTGGTCAGGCCGCCCGAGAATCCCAAGGACGGCGACCTGACCCAAGCGCCGGTCGCCCGCAGCATCGCCATGGCCGTGCTCGGTGGGCTGGCCTCGATCTGGGCGCTGGCGACGCTGCTGACGAGCTGACCGATGACGCCGGGTCAGGCCGGGAGCGCGACCCGCTCGAGGCGCAGGCCCAGCGACTCCAGCGTCTCGAAGGGCTGGTTGTAGCCCCGCTCGAGGTGGTGGATGCCGTGGAGCAGCGACGGGCCGTCGGCCACCGCAGCGGCGATCACCGACGAGAAGCCGGCCCGCACGTCGGGGATGGTGACCTCGGCGCCGTGCAGCTTCGACACGCCCCGCACGACGGCCGAGTGGACCGCCGACGAGTCGTGGAAGCGGCAGGCCGGGCCGCCCAGGCAGGTGTCGAACAGCTCGATCTCGGCGTCCATCGCCTTGAGGGCTTCGACGTAGCCGAGCCGGTCCTCGTAGACGGTCTCGTGGATGACCGACATGCCCTCGGCCTGGGTCATGAGCACGATGAGGGGCGGCTGCCAGTCGGTCATGAACCCGGGGTGGGTGTCGGTCTGCACCGCCGCCGGTCGGAGGCCGTGATCTGCTCGGGCCGAGATCCAGTCGTCGGTGATCTCGAACGTGGCGCCCATGCCCTGCAGGGTGTTGATGGCGGTGACCATCCGGTCCTGGGCGCAGCCGGCGACCCGGACCTGCCCGCCGGTCATGAGGCCGGCCACGAGGTACGAGAAGGCCTCCAGGCGGTCGCCCTCGAGGCGGGTCGACGCACCGCCGAGGCGCTCGACGCCCTCGACGACGATGCGCCGGTCGGGGCTGAAGCCGATGCGAGCGCCCATCCGCTGGAGGAACAGGGCCAGCTCGGTGACCTCGGGCTCGATGGCGGCGTTGCGCAGCACGGTGCGGCCCTCGGCCAGCACGGCGGTGAGCAGCACGCTCTCGGTGGCGCCGACGCTGGGGTAGGGCAGCGTGATGCGGGCGCCCCGCAGCTGCTCGGCCCGGGCGACGATGCCGTCGGAGCCGACCTCGATGTCGGCGCCCATGGCCTGCAGCGCGGCGATGTGGAAGTCGACCGGGCGCTGGCCGATGCGGTCGCCGCCGACGAGGGGCACGAACGCCTCGTGGTTGCGGTGCAGCAGCGGGCCCAGCAGCAGGATGGGGATGCGGTTGAGGCCGGTGAACTCGAGCGGCACGTGCGCGCCGGGCGTGGTGGTGGGCTCGATCGTGATCCGGTCACCCTCGATGCCGACGCCCACACCCAGTGAGGTGAGGATGTCGGCGGTGATGCCCACGTCACCGACGTCGGGCACGTTGGTGATGGTGCTGGGCGCCGTGCCGAGCATGGCCGCCACCATGTGCTTGGTCACGGCGTTCTTCGACCCCGCGACCTCGACCTCACCGACGAGCGGCCCGTTCGGCTCGATCTGCCAGGCGAGCTCGGCCGCGTGCGCGTTCATGGGGACCGACACTACTGGTGGCGGGGCGGGGGTCTTGTCCACCTCTCAGCGTTTCCACGCCCCGTGGCGGCCCAACCCCCGGTCAGCGGCCGCGGAGGAGTTTGACCTGGCTGACGGCCTGGATGCGGTCCTCGGCGAGGCGGTTGGCGGCGTCGGACGGGGTGGTCCGCTCGGCGTCGGCCCGGGCGAACACGTCGAGCAGCGTCGCGTGGATGCCGGTGATCCGCTCGTAGGCGCGGTCCCGGACGTAGCCGTGGGGCTCCTCGGCGATGTTGATGACCCCGCCGGCGTTGGCGACGAAGTCCGGCGCGTAGAGCACGCGCCGCTCGGCCAGTCGCACGGCGTCGGCCTCGGTGTCCAGCTGGTTGTTGGCCGACCCGCACACGGCGGCGCAGCCCAGCTCCGGGATCGAGTGCCGGTTGAGCACCGCGCCCAGCGCGCACGGCGAGAAGATGTCGCAGCCGACGGTGTGGGCCGCCTCGGGCGCGACCACCAGGGCGCCGTGGCGTTCGGCGGTCAGGCTGGCGCGCCCGCTGTCGACGTCGGCCACCGTGAGCTTGGCGCCCTCGTCGGCCAGGTGCCCGGCCAGCGCCGCTCCCACCTTGCCCACCCCGGAGATGCACACGTGGCGGCCGGCCAGCGACGACGACCCCCAGAGTCGTTCCGCCACCGCCCGCATGGCCCACATGACGCCCCAGGCCGTCGCGGGCGAGGGGTCGCCCGACCCGCCCAACGACTCGCTCACCCCGGTGACGTACGGAGTCTCGCGGCGGATCAGGTCCATGTCGGCCTGGGTGGTGCCCACGTCCTCGGCGGTGAGGTAGCGACCGGCCAGGCCGTCGACGAACCGTCCGTAGGCCCGCAGCAGGGCCTCGCTGCGCAGCGCCGTCGGGTCGCCGAGGATGACGGCCTTGCCGCCGCCGAGGTCGTTGCCGCAGGCGGCGTGCTTGTAGGTCATCCCGCGGGCCAGCCGGCACACGTCGACCAGGGCCTCGCGCTCGCTGGCGAAGGGGTAGAAGCGGGTGCCGCCGAGTGCCGGGCCGAGCGCGGTGGAGTGGATCGCGATGATCGCCCGCAGCCCGCTCGCCGGGTGGTTGCAGAACACCACCTGCTCGCATCCGCCGGCCTCGACAACCTCGAACACCGTGTCGCCTGGCATCACTTGTGGACAGTACGACGTCAAACCCGGTTTCGGCGGTCTGCGTGGTGAGGGATACTTACCCTCCGTGACGACCACCCCGACAGCTGCCTACTCCATCCGCCTGAAGGTGCGCCTCGACAACCGCCCCGGATCGCTCGGCCTCCTGGCCACCGCGATCGGCGATGTCGGCGCCAACATCACGGCGATCGGCGGCTTCGACGTACGGGGTCCGGCGCTCGAGGAAGACCTGGTCGTCAACTGTCGCAACGAGGCGCACATCGCCGAGGTGCGGGCCGCGGTCGAGGGTCTTCCGGGGTGCGAGGTGCTGGAGCTGCTCGACCGCACCTACCTGATGCACGACGGCGGCAAGATCGAGGTGCTGGCCCGGATGCCGGTGGCCGACCGCGACGACCTGTCGATGGCCTACACGCCCGGCGTCGCTCGTGTCTGCCAGACGATCGCCGACGACCCCGCCCGCGTCCACGACCTCACCATCAAGAAGAACACGGTGGCCATCGTCACCGACGGCACCGCGGTGCTGGGGCTCGGCGACATCGGCCCCGAGGCCGCGATGCCGGTCATGGAGGGCAAGGCGCTGCTGTTCAAGCACTTCGCCGGCGTCGACGGCTTCCCCATCTGCCTCGACGTCAACACGCCCGACGAGATCGTCGAGACCGTGGTGCGGCTGGCGCCGGTGTTCGGGGGCATCAACCTCGAGGACATCGCCGCCCCCGAGTGCTTCGAGATCGAGGAGCGCCTCAACGACCTGCTCGACATCCCGGTGTTCCACGACGACCAGCACGGCACCGCGGTGGTGACCCTGGCGGCGCTGGAGAACGCCCTGAAGATCACCGGCAAGAAGATGGACGAGCTGTCGGTGGTGATCGCGGGCGTCGGCGCCGCGGGCGTGGCGATCAGCAAGATCCTCATGCAGGCAGGCGTCACCCGGCTGGTGGGCGTCGATCGCAAGGGCGCCATCTGGGAGGGCCGCGACGACCTCAACGTCGCCAAGCTGTGGTTCGCCGAGCACACCAACCCGGAGCGCCGCGAGGGCACGCTGGGCGAGGTGCTGCCCGGGGCCGACGTGTTCATCGGTGTGTCCGGGCCCGGCATCATCACGGCGTCCGACCTGCGGCGCATGGCGCCCGACCCGATCGTGTTCGCGATGGCGAACCCCACGCCGGAGATCACGCCGGAGGAGGCCGACGGGCTGGCGAAGATCATCGCCACCGGTCGCAGCGACTACCCCAACCAGATCAACAACGTTCTGGCGTTCCCGGGCATCTTCCGGGGGGCGCTCGACGTCGCCGCCACCTCGATCACCGAGAACATGAAGCTGGCGGCGGCCGGTGCCATCGCCGAGTGCGTCACCGACGAGCTGGCGCCGGACCACATCGTCCCGTCGGTGTTCGACCCGCACGTGGCGCCCAAGGTGGCCGCGGCGGTGGCGCAGGCGGCGATCGACGACGGCGTGGTGCGCCTGCACCGCCCGCCGCAGCCGTAGTCGCTCAGCGAGCCCTCAGCGGTTGGCGCTCAGCGCTCAGAACCAGGGTTCCGGATCGCCGTCCTGGGGACCGGGCGTCGGCCACTCGGGGCGGGGCGCTCGTCGTCTCGGCCGGGGTCGCAATGCCGGTGCTCGCGGTGCCTGCGGTGCGGGCAGTGGCGGCACCGGCTGGGGGTCGGCCCAACGGTCGACGGCGTAGGGGTCGTGCGGGTCGTGGTCGTCGATGTGGCCGTGCGCGTGTCCGTGGCCGTCGTCGGGGACGTCGTCGGTGCGGCTGAGGATGGTGGCGGCGAGGAACGTGGTGAGCGGCACCGACACCACCAGCCCGATCGACCCGACCAGCATCCGCACGACCTCGACGGCGACCAGCTCGCCGGTGAGCAGGCGGCCGACGGGCTGGTTGCCCTGGGCGAAGAACAGCAGGAGCGGCAGCGAGGCGCCGGCGTAGGCGAGCACCAGCGTGTTGACCGCCGAGGCGACGTGGTCGCGGCCCACGCGGTTGGCCTCGCCGTAGAGCGCCCGGGTTCCCATCTGGGGGTTGGCGCGGCGCAGGGCGGCCACCGTCGACACCTGCGACACGGTGACGTCGTCGAGCACGCCGAGCGCGCCGATGACGATGCCCGCGAGCAGCAACCCCCGCAGGTCGAGGGCTTGGGCGGTGATGCTGAGGGTCTGGGCCTCCTCGCTGGCCAGGCCGGAGAGCTGCGCCGCCGAGGCCACCACCACGGCCAGCAGCGCCGTGAGGGCCAGGCTGGCCAGTGTGCCGGCCAGGGCGATGGAGCTGGTGACGCCGACGCCGTGGGCCAGGTAGATGGCGAGGAAGGCGACGGCCGCGCTGCCGACCAGCGCCACCATGAGGGCCGGTGAGTCGCGCAGCAGGGCGGGCACCACGAACGTGACCAGCACGGCGAGGCTCAGGCCCAGCCCGGCCAGCGCCCGGATCCCCTGCAGGCGGCCGAACGCCAGCACCACCACCACGAACGCCGCCACCAGCCACAGCAGCGGGGTGGACCGTTGGTAGTCGGCGAAGGCGTACCGGAACTCGGCGGGGCTGTCGGGGAAGTAGCGAAGGACGATGCGGTCGCCGGTCTCGAGGTCGGGCACCTCGGTCTGCGTCGGCCGGACCGAGAACTGCACCTGCTCGCCCCCGGAGACCCTGACGTCGTAGGTGACGCAGTCCGTGGCTCCGTCCACCTCGATGTCGGTGCACGTGGAGCCGGGCGTCGTGGTGACGATGGTGCCGTCCACGTAGTCCTGCGGCTGCGGTCCGACGTCGGGTGCGTCGCCCCGGGGCCACAGCACGACGAGGCCGATGAGCGTGAGGGCACCGACGATCGCCATCGCGATGCCGATCCAGGTCTTGGCGTCGGCGGGCGGTCGCTCGACGGTGGGACGCATGCCGGCCCGAGGTTAGAACAGCTACCGTCGTCGCCATGTGCGCAGCGTGCGTCGCCCAGGGGATCACCTACGTCGGCGGTGCCCTCACCACCCTCCAGGTGATGGCCGCCCGCGCAAAATCGAAGCGCCTCCACCTCCACAGCGCCGAGAGCGCCGGCTCCACCCCGACGTCGGAACCCGCAGCCCCGTAGACGAAAGATGACCAGGGCGGTGGACCCTGGTCATCTGAGTGGTCGGGACCGGCGTCGAGCCGGTGAGTTCCCCGTTGGCCGCGCACTGCGAGATCCGGGGCTAGCAGGTCGCTAGCAGCCCGCTAGCAGGCACCGCGCAGACTCCACCCCGTCATCGTCCATGTCGGGCTCTGCCTGTCTCCTGGTGTCAACCTGTGAAAGGAAGCCATGCACAAGATGAAGCGCCTTGCTGCAGTCCTCGGTGTCGCCGTTGCAGCCAGCATCACGTCGATCGACGTCGGTGGGCCCGCTCAGGCAAGTGAAGTGTCCGCGGTGGTCGACGACGCCGCGGCGACGTCCGGCGATGTGGAAGCCCAGGCATGTGGCTTCGTCGGGGGCGAGACCTACCGCCACTGCGGCAACACCCATGTCCTGATCGACGCCCGGAACATCTGGGGAACCACCTACCGGAACATCTGCGTCGGGCCTGGGGACACGCATCTGGGCCACCTGTCCACCTGGGTGATCCAGTACGCGTGGTACATCGGCAAGCTCTGCTAGCCCGGGTTTTCCGCCCGAAATGAAAGATGACCAGGGCGGTGGACCCTGGTCATCTGGTGGTCGGGACCGGCGTCGATCCGGTGACCTTCCGCTTTCAGGCTCCGGACTTTGGGCTGATGAGGGACCATGGGAACCGGCCGCGTGCGGCGAACGTGCAACTTCATGCGCCATCCCGGCGTGTTTGGGAGGTGTGGTGGTCGGTGTCGTCGACGTCCTTAAGTAACTCATGAACAGCCGCGTCACGCTCGCGAACTGCAGCTTGAGTCGCAGCGCTGTATTCGCGGTAATAGCGACGAAGGCGATCGAACTTCCGGGCTAGCGCCCACCATGGAAGCTTCTCCATCGACTGGTATCTGTCTATCAGAGTCTGGCCAGTGACTCGGACCTGCCGTCTGGTGTCTCGGCGCAGTCGACGATAAGTCGAAAACCATCGAACGAAGCGGCGAGTGTCGGGGTCCTCTTGCCTTGTGAAGGCGATTGCGTACGAGATGTCAAGCATTCCCATGAACAGCAATACTGAACTGAAAATGACTACGAGCACGAGCCACAGGTCTAGACCTGTGGCTCGCCACGCTACCCATGTCACATGACCAGCGATGATTACCGCCGCGATGGTTATGCTGAGAAGGTAGACCGTCCCGATCCCCTCACCGACTCGGGCTATACGCCCAGTTCGGCTACCCAGGCTCAGAAGGTTGATGCCCGAATAGGAAAATCCCACCTCATCGGGACTTGATTCCGTTACCCCAAGCAGGTTAAGTACCTGGGCCTTGCGATAGCCAAGACTACCGGCGACGACGCTGGCACGCCATGCGTGCGAGACGAACCAGCAGTATGCGATAACGGCGACTCGGATAAGTAGGCCAATATTGGCAATCCTCATTCCGAGGATGTCTAACTCCTGAACCTGAGAGCGGCTGGCCAGCTCTACAAAGCCAACCACGACTACGGCAAACAAGAGATGTCGTTCAGCTCGTCGGTGGCTGTCCTGTTGGTTCTCGTAGATAAATTGAAGATAGGTGTAGGCTCGATCTCGGTTTAGTTGAAGCCCGAACGAGCCCGTAGATGAGGGATCGCTTAGAAGCTTGACCAGCTCGCGGCGCCACGGACCGATCTTGATGGCTGTCACTGGTGCCAACCTTAGGCCTGCGTAGCTTCCTCGCTGTTCAGGCTATGTCGGGCGTGCCCGCGCCTGGCAGGCGTGCTGATGAGGGGCGCCTTGAGCAAGGCCTGACAGGGGGGCGGCGATTTCGGCGTCGCGGCCTTCGATGGTGTGGAGGTAGCGGCGGGCGGCGGCTTCGGAGGCGTGGCCGAGGCGGAGCATGAGGTCTCGGATGGTGGCGCCGGTCGTGGAAGGTGAAGCCGCGGTGGCGATGCACCGGCGTCGCCAGGAGACCATCTACTTCCTTCGACCGAGGCCGCTTCCTCGTCATGCCGCGGTTCTCGTGCGGGCGAGATGCCCGGGCGTTGCGAACGTGCTGCGAAACGCCTGACAGCGGGGCGACTCTTGAAGTTGTGACGTCGAACCAGTCAGACCCCCGGAAGGGGAGAGGCGGCCGCGTGGCTCATTTCCGCAAGGCGCTCGGGATGTCACAGCGGGTGCTGGCGGCGGCGATGGGACGTTCGGAGAGTTAGGTGTCGCAGGTTGAGTGCAACATTCAGCCGCTCGGCCCTTAAGTGCCTAAGACGAACCGTGCCTGTTCAACACGTAGCATCTGGAAGGGTGTAATGCACTTAACGCCCATGCCGATGCAAGCATCTGGGATCTTCAGCTTCCTTATGGACGGCGAAGGAACCTCATGAGTCACCACGGTATGGCCGCTCGCATGCGCCTGCGCCACAAGGTAGTAGTCGGCGGCTTGAAGGAAGATGCTCACAGCAGCCGGCTCGTACCCAGCTCCGTTTGCCCAGGTGCTTACTGCGCGAAGGCTGGCAAGGTCTTGTGTGCTCGGTGCAACAAAGAATCCAGACAACCGATTCTTGGCCCACGTCGCCAGATCGTCGCCTCCCGCTACTAGCTCGTCCTTGACCTTCTCGATGCTGAACACGTCGTGCTTGGCGAACTGGTCGTCGATCCAGTCCCAGAAGCCAGGGCAAAAGTCGAAGCCATAGTGAAGGTTCTTCGCCTGGATGAAGACATCCGTATCGAGGAGATACGCCATCAACGGACTCCCAGGCGGCTCGCCAGCTCGTTGAATGTCGAGAGCTTCCGGAACCCCAGCATTTCGAACGCGTCCGTGTAGAGCGTCCGCCCGGCGAGGGTGCTACTGACGAGGGCTCGGGTAAAACGTTTACTGAGGCGGACGGGCTGAGTGTTGTAGAAGTCCCCTCCACTGGCTTCGCGCCCTGTCATGAGTTCCAGGACTCTCGCCAGCTCCGCCTGGTAGGCCTTGCGGTAGGAATCCCACTTCAGGAATCCCCCCTCGTAGAGGCGCCGTAGTATCACAAGGGTGCTGACCTTGAACCACTTGGCGAGGCGGTCGAGTTCTGGAGTCAGCTCGGTGTTCGGGTTGTATAGCCGAGAGACGGTCTCGATTGGCACGAGAAACTCCGCCGCTACTCGGTTGCACCACTGTTCGATGTTCTGGGGTGCCTCGCCTAGTACATCTGCATCAGAAAGCGCGGTCTCGCCAATCCAGATGTGAGCTAATTCGTGAGCCAACGTAAAGGTCTGCGCTGCCTTGGTGTCCGCTCCGTTCACGAACACCAGAGGAGCGAGCGGATCGACGAGTGCGAAGCCACGAAACTCCTCGGGATCGAGCTTGCGACGTGTGTTACTGCCGACGATCCCGCTCACCATTACGAGGATTCCATGCTCCTCTGCCTCTTCAGCTAGCAGGCGGAAAGCACCGGAGAAAGTAGATCCGCGAGCACCGGGCTCGAAGGCCAGGACTTCCCGGAGCGCGGAAGCGGCAGCCACGATCGAGGTGGACACGGACAGCGACCCCACAAAGGGCAAAGCAATGTCTTGCTCGGCTTGAGCGAAAGACCTGTACCACTCTTGGCGCTGCTGGCACTGGTAGATCGTGTCCAGGAGGTCCGCGCTCGGTGCTTCCACACCCGCGTCACCGAACGCCCGGTAGTCGGGGATAGGCACCGCCTCGACGGGCGGCTGGTCCAGGAAGAGGAACCCCACCGGTGTGTGGGTGGCTTTCGCAAGTCCTTCGAGCTGCCTAAGCGTGGGCCTGGACTCGCCCCGTTCCCACTCGTCGAGCTTCGGGAACTTCCGGCGGAGGTCAGCAGGCTCTACACCGGACCGGTGGCGCGCCCACGTAATCAACCGCGGGTTGACCTCGACGCGCACCACCACGCCTTCATTGTGGCCGCATCGCGCTGCGTAGCGGTCGAATGGCGCTGTGGCTCACGCTGTCGCGCGGCGAACGTGCAACGAACGCCCGTCAGGAGGGGGCAATCCGTGGCCGCTGGGGGCAACGCCTGTCCGCACGGCAGATGGCCGAAAACTGGCGATGACCAGGCTTTTTGGCCTGGTCATCTGAGTGGTCGGGACCGGCGTCGATCCGGTGACCTTCCGCTTTTCAGGCGGACGCTCTGCCAACTGAGCTACCCGACCGTGCCGCTACCGCCCCGGAGGGCGGTAGCGGTGGTGGCGGTCCCGACGGGATTTGAACCCGCGACCTCCGGCTTGACAGGCCGGCGTGCACTCCAAACTGCACCACGGGACCACGATCTTGTTTTCTACGCACCCCCAACGGGATTCGAACCCGTGTCGCCACCTTGAAAGGGTGGTGTCCTAGGCCACTGGACGATGGGGGCCAGGTATCCCCCGCAGGAGCGAGGGCACACAGTAGCAAACCGTCCCACCGGCCCAAACCGGCTTCCACGCTCTAAGCTTCCCGCCCTATGACGCGGGCCGGTAGTCGGGTGGGGATCGTCCTCTGTGCAGCGGTCGTCGCCGTCGCCGGCTGCTCCCGGGGCGGAGGCGAGGAAGAGCTCTCCAAGACGGTCCCGCTGCCCGACGGGATCTCGCCCTGCGAAGAGGTGTTCGGGCCGGGCCTGGTGATCGACCCGATCACGTTCGGCGAGGCCTGCAGCCGGGGCGAGGAGATGGTCGTCCCCCGGCCGGTGACGCTGACCTGCGCCGACCAGCGGGTGCTCGTCTGGAACGACTTCGCCTGGGGCTACGAGGGCCAGGAGATGACGATGCTGACGGCCGACACGTCCCAGGCGGAGCAGGACGCGCCCTTCAACGAGGCCGTGGAGTGCCTCAAGGACGCGGTCCCCGGACAGGCACCAGCCGACCCGGCCGCAGCCGCGAGCGGCTAGTTCGACGTGGCGGTGGGCGGCGGCAGGTCGTCGCCCAGGGCCTCGACCACCTGGTACAGCAGCACGCCCAGGTACTCGTACACGGCGTAGGGGAGCGCCAGGGGATCGTCGGCGTCGGGGACCACCGGGTCCTCGTCGACGTCGAGACGAGTCCCCAGCACCAGCCGCATCGAGTTGATGATGGTCATCCAGGCGCCCAGCTCCTCGGAGTCGAGGTCGCCACCCGTGAGCGTCCGTCGCACCACGGCGATCGCCTGCATCTTCCGCTCGAGGAGCTCGTCGCGGGTCAGCACCTGGTAGCCGGCGTCGCGCTCGGCGTCGTTGGCGTAGGCGGGCGGGAACAGCCGGCGCAGGTGGGGCTCGTCGGTGGAGCCCGACAGCTGGTCGTGGAGCTGGTCGACGAGCTCGGTCAGCAGCAGCTGCTCGTTCGACGGCAGCTTGATCCGGAACCGATCTGCCGCACGGCGCTTCACCCGCTTCACGACGACCGCCCTAGTCCTGCTGCATCGTGGCCCAGAGGGCGTGCTCGTGCAGCCGGAACACGTCGAGCTCGGCCTTCTCGCGGGGACCGCTCGACACCACGGCCCGGCCCTCGTAGTGCACCTGCAGCATCAGCTTCTCGGCCACCTCGCGGGGGTAGCCGAACAGCTTCTGGATCACGTAGGTCACGTAGGTCATGAGGTTGATCGGGTCGTTCCACACGATGACCACCCACGGGCGGTCGGGATCGACCTCCGTGTCTCCGACCGGTCTGTCCGCCTCGACCGGTGCAACCTCAAGCGGCAGTGAGCCGACGGTCGGCATCACCTCCATTGTCGCACGCGACGGCCGGCGAACACTCCTTTCTAGAAGGCGGCGTCGAGGTCGACGGTGCCGGTGATGCCGATCTGGTAGGAGGCGACGCCCCGTTCGAAGAAGTTGCTGAGGCTCTGGACGTCCTGCAGCTCCATGAACGAGAACGGGTTCTTGGTGCCGTACTGCTTGGCGATCCCGAGCACGGCCAGGCGCTGGTCGGCCACGTACTCGAGGTAGAGGCCGATGTCGCCGATCGAGAGGCCGGGGACGCCGTCGCCGATCATGTCGCGGGCGAACATGAGCTCGCACTCGATGGCCTCGGCGAGCATGTCGCGCACCGCGGCCTGCACGTCGTCGGTCCAGAGCTCGGGCTCCTCCTCCCGGATCGTGCGCACGACCTCGAAGGCGAAGTTCATGTGCATCGACTCGTCGCGGAACACCCAGTTCGTGCCGTCGGCCAGCCCCTTGAGCAGCCCCCGGTCGCGCAGGAAGTAGACGTACGAGAAGGCGGCGAAGAAGAACAGGCCCTCGACACAGGCGGCGAAGCAGATCAGGTGGAGCAGGAAGCGGCGCCGGTCCTGGATCGTCTTGAGCTCGCCGATCTCGTCCATCGAGCCCATCCACTTGAAGCAGAAATCGGCCTTGCGCTTGATCGACGGGATGTTCTCGACGGCGGCGAACGCGGCCTGGCGCTCGCGGGGGTCGGGGACGTAGTTGTCGAGGAGCGTCAGGTAGAACTGCACGTGGAGCATCTCCTCGTACAGCTGGCGCCCCAGGTACATGCGGGCCTCGGGTGAGTTGATGTGCTTGTAGAGGTGCAGCACCAGGTTGTTGCCGACGATCGAGTCGCCGGTGGCGAAGAAGGCCACGAGCCGTTTCACCAGGTGGTGCTGCTCGGGCGTGAGCCGGTCGCGCAGGTCGGAGAGGTCTGTGGAGAAGTCGACCTCTTCCACCGTCCACGTGTTGGCGATGGCGTCGCGGTACATCTCGTAGAACGCCGGGTAGCGCATCGGTCGCAGCGTCAGCGAGAACCCGGGGTCGAGGATGTTCTGGCGGGCCTCCATGCCAGGCAGGTGCTGCAGGCCCGCGGCGTTGTCCGGGTGGAACAGGGCGGAGGGTTCGATCGTGTCGGTCATCAGGTGCAGGCCTCGCAGGACTCGGGGTTCTCGAGGGAGCAGGCGATCTGCTCCGGCGACTTCACGACGGCAACCGGGTCGGCCAGCGCCACGGTCGCCTGGTTGATACGGGTACGGGGGCGGGACCGCAGGTAGTAGGTGGTCTTCAGGCCGGTCTTCCAGGCGTGGAAGTACATGGCCGAGAGCGAGTCGATCGTCGGAGACTCGGAGAACAGGTTCAGCGACTGCGACTGGTCGATGTAGGCGCCGCGGGCCGCGGCCAGGTCGATCAGCGACCGCATCGACAGCTCCCACGCTGTGCGGTACGTCCGGCGCACGTCCTCGGGGATCAGGGCGATGTCCTGGATCGAGCCCTCCGACCGCTTGATCGCGTCCCGCACCTCCGACGTCCACAGGCCCAACCGCTTGAGGTCGTCGGCCAGGTAGCGGTTGACCTGCAGGAACTCGCCCGACAGGGTCTCGCGCTTGAACAGGTTCGACAGCTGCGGCTCGATGCACTCGTAGCAGCCGGCGATGCTGGCGATCGTCGCCGTGGGGGCGATGGCCAGCAGGAGGCTGTTGCGCATCCCGCTCGACACCATCCGCTCCCGCAGTGCGTCCCACCGCTCGGGTTCGGTCGGCGCGACGCCCCACAGCTCGAACTGGAACGTGCCCTGCGCCGCCTTGGAGTCGGGGAAGGAGGCGTGGGCGCCCAGCTCCTCGGCCAGCTCGACCGACCGCTCGACCGCCGAGAAGTAGATCTCCTCGGCGATGCGGGTCGACATGTCGAGGGCCTCGGGGCTGTCGAAGGGCAGGCCGAGCTTGAAGAAGACGTCCTGGAGGCCCATCTGGCCGAGCCCGATCGGCCGCCACTTGGCGTTCGACGACTCGGCCTGGGGCGTCGGGTAGAAGTTCCGGTCGATGACCCGGTCGAGGTACGTGACGGCCGTGCGCACGATCTCGTGCAGGCGGGCGAAGTCGAACGCCGGGCGACCGTCGGCGTCGCGCCGGACCAGGGCCCCGACGTTGATCGACCCGAGGTTGCACACGGCGTGGGTGTCGGCGTCGGTGACCTCGATGATCTCGGTGCAGAGGTTGGAGAGGTGCACCACGTGGTCGGGCCGGTCGGAGCGGGTCTGGTTGGACTTGGCGTTGGAGGCGTCCTTGAACGTCATCCAGCCGTTGCCGGTCTCGCCCAGCGTGCGCAGCATCCGCTCGTAGAGCGCCCGGGCCGGCGTCGACCGCACGGCGAGGCCGGCGTCCTCGGCGGCCCGGTAGGCCTGTGCGAAGTCGTCGCCGTAGAGGTCGACGAGGTGGGGCACGACCTTGGGGTCGAACAGCGACCACGTGCCGTCGGCCTCGACCCGCCGCATGAACTCGTCGGGCACCCAGTTGGCGAAGTTGAGGTGGTGGGCGCGGCGCATCTCGTCGCCGGTGTTGTCGCGCAGCTCGAGGAAGTCCTCGACATCCGCGTGCCACGACTCGAGGTAGACGCAGGCCGCGCCCTTGCGCTTGCCGCCCTGGTTGACGGCCGAGACCGAGCTGTCGAGCGTCTTCAGCCAGGGCACGATGCCGTTGGACAGGCCGTTGGTGCCCTGGATGTGGCTACCGGTCGAGCGGATCCGCGACCACGACACCCCGATGCCGCCGGCGTGCTTCGACAGCTTGGCGATGTCGGCGTAGCGCTCGTAGATCGACGCCAGCTCGTCGGCCGGCGAGTCGAGCAGGTAGCAGCTCGACATCTGGCTGTGGTTCGTGCCGCTGTTGAACAGCGTCGGCGTGGACGGCAGGTACTCGAGGCTGCTGATCAGCCGGTAGAACGCGATCGCCTCCTTGGCCGTGTCGGCCAGCCCGCAGGCCACCCGCAGGAAGAAGTATTGCGGGGTCTCGGTGACGAGCCGCGACTCCGGGTCCTTGATCAGGTAGCGGTCGTAGACCGTGCGCAGCCCGAAGTACTCGAAGCCCCGGTCGCGCTCGGGTTCGACGGCCAGGTCGAGCTTGTAGGCGTTGGCCGCCACCAGCTCCGCGACCTGCTCGGCGATGATCCCGTTGGCCGCGCCGGCCTTGATCGACTGCGAGAACGAGTAGATGTTCTGCCCCATCACCTCCTTCTCGATGTAGCCGGCCAGCAGGCGGGCGGCGAAGCGGGAGTAGTCGGGCTCCTCCGCGGTCAGCGCCGCCGCCGTGGCGATCGACAGCTGGTCGAGCTCCGACGTCGTGATCCCCTCGTGCAGACCGCTGATCGTGCGCGTCGCCACCCGCATGACGTCGACGTTCAGCCCGTCGGCGCACCTGGCCACGGCTCGCACGATCTTCTCGACGTGTACCGGCTCCGTGCCGCCGTCCCGCTTGCGCACCGTCATCCCCGCGGGATTGTCGTCTCGGTCAGCCGTCGACCTCGGCGCGGTCGTCTCCATCGGTTCCATCCCTAGTGTCAGTCGGCGGGCAGCGGCAGGAGGGCGCGGTTCAGGAACGACCAAAACGCAAGATGTAGCGGTCTGAGGGAGACCTGCACCCAACATCTAGTGGCAACTACAACATTGTAACTACACCGGTGTCAACCGCCTGACGAGCCGCCCAGGACCCTCGGGCGGCCGCTATCGGTGCTAACGCCCGGGGCCCGCCCGCTCGGTCAGGTACCGCACCAGGAGGGCCTGACGGTCGTCGAACGGCCGCAGCGGACACGACGTGCAGGCGGCCGCCGCGATCAGATCGTGCCTGCCACCCGTCTCGCCGGGCGCCGGCTCGTGGCCCTTGTAGATCAGGCAGCACGTCCCCCGGGTGACGAAGGCGCCGGAGCCGGCGGCGCAGGTGACGTCGTGGCGCCGTGGGCGGGCACGCAGCCGGGGCTCCGGCCGCTCCCGGAGGGCCTCGATCAGCGCGTTCGCTTCGGACCAGGCCCGGTCGGGGTCGGCTCCGGTGTCACGCGCCCAGCGCAGGGCCACGTCGGCCAGGTGGTCGGCGAGGGTGCCCCAGATGCCCGCCAGCCCGAACGGGGCCCGTGACCGCACCGCGTCCGCCACATCAGCGAAGGTGGCGACGAGCCCCTCGGCGACGACGGCGTGCAGCGCGTCGGGGCCATCCACGACGACGGTGCCGGGCCGGCCGGCGTCGGCGTCGCCGGCCAGGACCGCGACGGTGAGCGCCGGCAGGCCGACAGCCTCGATGCGGGCGCCGCCGGCGAACGACAACCACAGGCCCTCGGGCGACAGGACCAGCGCGCGCCGCTCGGCCACCAGCGGCAGGACCGCCAGCTCGGCCAGCGACCCGGCGAGCCGGTAGGCGACGAGGGAGCCGGCCAGGTCCCTGTGGCCCTTCGCCGTGCCGGCCAGCTCGGCCGCCAACCAGGCATCCAGGCCGGTCGGGTCGGCCACCCGGTCGGCGAGCCGCACCCATCCCGGGCCGGACACGTCGGTCGTGAAGCGCCGCCACGACCGCGTCGAGGCGAGCCGGGCCAGCGTGGCGGCGCCCGGGCCGGCGGTCTCGATCTCGGCCGGTCGCGGGGCGGGGTCGGTCGGCATCGACCCCATCATCGGTCCGGCGAGCCGGGAGACCGCGGCACCTCTTTCAGTGCTAAGCCCGGCCAGCCCTCAACTCCGACGCACCGGCGACGCACGACCACCTGCCCGACGGCAGTGACACAAGCCGACCTGGCTGCCGGCGCACGCCGTTAGCACCAAATGGTGGTCGTTGGCGCCGGAGCGTGGCGCTGTGAGGATCCGTGCGCCTGCGCTCCGGGATCCGAGGAGCGCCTGAGCTGGGAGGCACGTCACGGACACGATCGCCGCTCCGGCGGACGCGTATGGCGACGCCCCGCCCGCGAGCCGGGCGCCGAACGAGGGGCGGGGCCGGGCCGCCGGCGCGGCCGCCGCGCTGGTCGTGGTCCTGGTCGGGGTGGCGACGCTGGCGGTGTCGATCGGGTCGGTCCGCCTACCGGCCGGCGACGTGTGGGCGGTCGTGGGCGAGCGCCTCGGCCTGCCGGTCGAGGGACCGGGAGGGTCGACCGAGACGATCGTCTGGGTGGTGCGCGTCCCCCGGGTGCTGCTCGCCGCGTTGGTGGGGGCGGGCCTGGCGGTGGTCGGGGCCGCGCTGCAGGCGGCGGTGCGGAACCCGATCGCGGACCCGTACCTGCTGGGCATCTCGTCGGGAGCCTCGGTGGGGGCCGTGGCGGTCATCGCCTTCGGGGCGGGCGCCGGCCTGGGGGTTTGGGCACTGTCGGGCGCTGCGTTCGTCGGGGCGCTGACGGCCACCGGGGTCGTGGTGGTGTTGGCGACCCGGCGGGCGGTGACGCCGCTGCGGATCGTGCTGACCGGCACGGCGGTGGCCTACACGGCGTCGGCGATCTCGAGCTTCCTGATCTACCGCGCTCCCCGCGCGGACGCCGTGCGGTCGGTCGTGTTCTGGCTGCTGGGCAGCCTGTCGGGGGCGAGCTGGGCCAAGCTCGTCCCGGCGGCGCTGGCCGTCGTGACGGGCACGGTCGTGCTGTGGGCGCATGGCCGGCACCTCAACGCCCTGCTGGCGGGCGACGACACCGCCGCGGCGCTGGGCGTCGACGTGGCCCGGCTGCGGCGCTGGCTGGTGGTGCTCACGTCCCTGGTGACGGCGACGGTCGTGGCGGTCAGCGGCGCCATCGGGTTCGTGGGGCTGCTGCTGCCCCACGGAGCCCGGTTCCTGGTCGGCCACGACCACCGCCGGTCGATCCCGGTGACGGCCCTGCTGGGGGCCACGTTCCTGGTGGCGGTCGACCTGGTGGCCCGCACGGTGGCGTCGCCGGAGGAGATCCCGGTGGGGATCATCACGGCCGGCCTGGGGGCGCCGTTCTTCCTGTGGGCGCTCAACCGGCGCACCCACGACGGGGTGGCGGCCCGGTGAGGCTGGCCGCCGACGGCGTCGGGTTCCGCATCGACGGCCACGTCCTGCTGACCGGCGTGGCGCTGGACGTGCCGAGCGGCTCGGTCGTCGGCCTGGTGGGACCGAACGGGTCGGGCAAGTCGACCCTGCTGCGCCTCCTCTACCGGGCCCTGGCCCCCCAGGACGGCACCGCCTGGCTCGGGGCCGGACTGCTGTGGGACCTGCCGCCCCGGCACGCCGCCCGGGTGCTGGCCGCCGTACCCCAGGAGCAGCCGAGCGAGTTCGACCTGACCGTCGAGGAGCTGGTCCGGCTCGGGCGCCTGCCGCACCAGCGGATGCTGGCCGGCGACGGTCCCGGCGACCGCCGCATCGTCGCGGAGTCCCTGGCCGCCACCGGCCTCGCCGGCCTCGGGCACCGCAGCCTCGCCCAGCTGTCGGGAGGTGAGCGCCAGCGGGCCGTGGTGGCCCGGGCGCTGGCCCAGCGGCCCGAGGTCCTGCTGCTGGACGAGCCCACCAACCACCTCGACGTCCGCTACCAGCACGAGGTGCTGGGCCTGGTGCGCCGGCTGGGCCTGACCACGCTGGTCGCGCTGCACGACCTGAACCTGGCCGCGGCCTACTGCGACGCCGTGGTCGTCCTGCGTGCCGGTGCGGTCCTGACCGCCGGCCCGGTCGACGAGGTGCTGACGCCCGCCACCGTGGAGACCGCCTTCGGGGTGGCTGCCACCGTCGTGGCCCACCCGGTGACCGGCCGGCCCCAGCTGCTGTTCCATTCCCTCCCCGAGGAGACACCGTGACCCCGACCACCCGGACCGTCGCCGCCCTGGCGGCCGCCCTGCTCCTCGCCACCGCCGCCTGCGGAGGCGACGACGACACGGCCGGCGGAGGCTCCGACACCGGCGACGCCGAAGGGGCCGGGAGCTTCCCGGTCACGGTCGAGAACTGCGGCACCGAGACCACCTACGCCGCGCCTCCCGAGCAGGCCGTGGTCATCTACCAGCACACCACCGAGATCATGCTGGCCCTCGGCCTCGAGGACCGGATGGTGGGCACCGCCTACATGGACTCGGCCATCCGCGACGACCTGGTCGACGCCTACGAGACCGTCCCCGAGCTGGCCAAGGAGTCACCGTCGCGCGAGCAGGTCCTGGCCGCCGAGCCCGACATCGTCGTCGCCGGCTGGCCCTCCGCCTTCGAAGACGACTCGGCCGGCAGCCGGGAGTCCCTCGCCGAGCTCGGCATCGACACCTACCTCAGCACCGGCTCCTGCCCCGACTTCGCCGAGGACCCCTCGCTCGACCTCGTCCGTGAGGACATCGCCGAGCTCGGCGCCATCTTCGGCGTCCCCGACCGGGCCGAGGACCTGATCGCCACCATCGAAGAACCCATCGCCGAGGTCGAGGCGTCGCTGGACGGCGTCGAGCCGGTCGACGTGTTCGTCTACGACTCGGGCACCGACCAGGCCTACACGACCGGCGGCCGCGAGAACACGACCGCGCTCGTCGAGCTGGCCGGCGGCCGCAACGTCTTCGCCGACGTGGACGACGACTGGGTCGAGGTCAGCTGGGAGGACGTCGTGGCCCGCGAACCGGACGTCGTGTTGGTCCTCGACTACGGCGACGAGACCGTCGAGCAGAAGGAGGACTTCCTGCGCTCGCATCCCGTCGCCTCCACCCTCCAGGCGGTGCAGGACGAGCGCTACGTCGTCGTCGAGCTGACCGACGTCGTCCCGGGCATCCGCAACGGCGACGTCGTCACGGCCATGGCCGACGGTTTCCGGCGGGCGGCGCGCTGACGGTCGGCAGCCAGGCGCTCGATCGCGGCGACGACCTCGTCACCATCCGCCGCCCACACGGTGACGCCCAGCAGGCCTGCGACCTCCGGGCTGCGGACCGCCTGGCCACCGATCAACACCGGCACACCCGGGGCGTCGGCGCGCACCCGGGCGACCGCGGCGCGGGCGGCGTCGAGGTGCGCCACGGTGGTGACGCCGATGCCGACCGCGATCGGCCGCTCGGCCCGCCGGGCGGCCAGGCCGAAGGCCTCCGGCGGGACATCGGCGCCCAGCTCGACGACCGTGAACCCGGCCAGGCGCACCAGGTCGGACACCACCGCGATGGGCAGCGCGTGTCGCTCGCCCGTCGGTGCACCCAGCACGACGGTCCCCCGTGACCGTCCCCGCCGCCGGAACCGGGCACCGAGGCGGGCACCTACCCGCTGCGCGGTCGCCGTGGCCACGTACTGGTCGGCGACGGCCAATCGGCCCGAGGCGATGCCCTCCCCGATACCGGCCATCGCCGCGCTGATCAGCTCCAGGTAGCACCACTGGGGCGAGTACCCGCTCGCCAAGGCCTGGCTGACCACGGTCCAGCCGCCCACCTCGTCGCCGGCGAGCAGACGGTCACGGAACCGGCCGAGCCAGTCCACCGGACCTCTGGCGCCGGCGCCGGGGTCGCAGTCGTCGGTGACCCCGCAGTCGGGCGCGCGTCGTTCGACCTGACTCGCCAGCGACTCGACGTCGGCCGGGTCGACCATCCACACGTTGCCCTCCCGCACCGCCGGCAGCCGTCCCTGGCGGACGTAGCGGTACGCGGTCATGTAGTGGACACCGAGCGCCCGGGCGACCTGCTTCAAGTTGAGCCGGTCGGCGGCGCGTTCCTCGGGTACCTGGTCACGAGTGACCATCTAGGGGAGCCGGACGGGTCGCTTCGTCGGGTCGACGTGGGTCTCTGCCTCTGCCCGCGGGTCCGAGGTGGTCGCACCCGCTTCGGGCTCGCTGAGGCCCAACCGCACCGAGACGACGGCGATCCACACCAGCGCCGCGCCCAGCACGTGGATGCCCACGAGCACCGCCGGCACGCCCGAGAAGTACTGGGCGTAGCCCACCGTCCCCTGGGCCACGATCACGCCGACC
>DATHJB010000106.1 GCA_035316325.1 Acidimicrobiales bacterium | reverse complement strand
CAGCTGCGCTGGATCGACGGGACCGCCGTGGTGGGCGACTCGGAGCCGTGGGCGACCGTGGGGCGTGACGGCGCCGTCGACTGGCTGGCGCACGACTGGCAGGGCTCGGTCGGCCCGGCCGCCGACCCGTGGGGCGCCCCGGTCGACCCCAGCCAGGCCCGCCTCGGCTACCGGGGCGAGCTTGAGGTCGACGGGCTGCTCTGGCTGCGCAACCGGGCCTACGACCCGTCGACCCGCTCGTTCCTGTCCACCGACCCGCAGGCCGCCACGCCCGGCCACCCGTTCGCCGCCAACCCGTACCACTACGCCGGCAACGACCCCGTCGGCGCCACCGACCCCCTCGGCCTCCACCCGATGTCCGAGGCCGACCTCGCCGCCTACCGCGAAGCCGCCGCCGACAACGGCCTCTTCGACCACGTCGCCAACGCCTGGGACGCCACGACCGGCTGGGTCGCCGACAACTGGGAGTACATCGCCGCCGGCGCCATGATCGTGGTGGGCGGGGCCCTGCTGTTCACCGGCGTCGGCACGGTGCTGGGCGGCGCGCTGCTGGCGGGCGGCATCAGCGCCGGCTCCCAGCGGCTGATGAACGGCGAGGTGAACTGGGGGCAGGTCGGCATCGACATGGTGATCGGCGGTGCCACGGCCGGCGCCGGTTCGTGGGCGAGCGGCTTCAGCTCCGCGGCCTGGTCGACCACCGCGCGGGTCGGCTTCCACATGGGCGTCAACACGACGCTCGAGCTCGGCAGCGGCATGGCCCAACGCCAGCTCACCAGCCAGGACCCCTTCGACACCCGCGGCCTCCTCACCGACAGCGTCACCGGCCTGGCCGGCGGCGGCCTCGACACCGCCGGCGACGCTTGGCGCTCCGCCCACCTCACCCCCGACGTCCCCCACGTCGACCCCACCCCACCGATCGGCGATGGTCCCGTCACCTTCCGAGCACCGCCGGACCCATCCGCGGACGAGATCGCACAGGTCCAGGACTACATCGCAGGCTCGAACCGGGCCTTGCAGAACGGGGACATCTCACCTACGGGTCGCGTCACCACCCAGGGAGAGCTCCGGGCCACCGCGTCACAGGCCGCGCGGGACGAGCGAATCCGAGCCGCCGCGGCCGGAACGCCGTACTCGGGGCACGCCGGACACGTGCCGGACACGACGTGGACGGGACGGCCCGAGCCGCCGGAGTGGTTGGACCTGAGCCCCCGGGTCAACTCCAGTCTCGGTGCACAGGCACGCCACTATCCGCTCGGCTACCGACCCACCGAGTTCAGGTTCGAGGAGTGATGAATGACGCATGTGGAAGGGTGACCATATGAGGGACTGGAGACCCGAGATCGTCCACCTCGTCGGGATCAAGCAGGCGATCGACGATGCCGACACGAGGGGGCTGTGGGAGTACCACCTGCCGAAGGTCAGGGTGAGCGACGAGGAGATCGACGCCGTTGAGCGGCACCTCGGCATCCGCCTCGACCCCGACTACCGGGCGTTCCTCCGGTACGCCAACGGCTGGCCGTCCTTCTTCCAATCCGTGGACCTCTTCGGCACCCATGACCTCTACGGCAGCCCCACGTTCGAGCTCGCGCAGCAGGTGCTCGAGGTCATCGAACCGATCGTCTACGAGCAGGCCGGGTTGGAACCTGGAAAGGTCCTGCCGGTCGCGGCGACGGCAGAGGACATGGACATGTTCGTGATGCCCGTCGTCGACGGTCAGCAGGTACCGCCGGTGGTCTGGATCGCCGGCGGCGAGATCGATCGCTTCCCCACCTTCGACGACTACGTCCTCGCCATGATCGAGTACAACGCCCGGGAGCTCGCCACCCTCCGCAACGGGTGACGGCCTCGCGAAGAGCCAGGACGAGGAGGCGACAGACCTGGTGAGGAAGTGGCGACGCAGCGCGAAGCCGCAACCGCAGGTGGCGGGTCAGTGCGAAGCGTTCTGCAGGGCCGGCGAGCTCCAGGTGTGGGTCACCCGGCAGGGGCGGTTGATCCTGGTGTGCGACGAGTGCGACGCAGCCTGGTTCGACCCTGAGAACATCTCGGAGTCGAGCTTCACGATCCTCGACCCCCAGACCTCAGAGCTCGACGAGGGCGACCCCGTCGACCATCTCGCCGACCTGGCCGAGGTGGAGGCGGGCGGCTGGACCCGCTACGTCGATGCCTGGGCCCGCCGACAGCGCGAGCTGATGTCGAGGTGGAAAGCTCACCTTCGGGCAGAAGCAGGTCGAACGACGTGGATCGGGCACGAGCACATCAGGGAGGCGCTCCAGGAGTTCGCGGACGAGGAGCTCCAGCGGCGGCGGTGG
>DATHJB010000105.1 GCA_035316325.1 Acidimicrobiales bacterium | reverse complement strand
CGTCGGCGTGGAGCACGCGCTGGCGGGGCTCGGCGCCGTCGGGCGTGGAGCGGCCCCAGAACTCGTAGCGGTCGGGCAGCGCCACCTCGGCGTGCTCGGCCAGCCACACGCGCAGGGTCGGCGAGCTCGAAGTCGGGGATGTTCTGCAGCCAGGCTCGGAGAGCGACGCGGATCTCCATGCGGGCGAGGTGTGAGCCGGCGCAGCGGTGGGGGCCGAGGCCGAACGCGGCGTGCCGGTTCGGTTCACGGTCGAGGATCACTTCGTCGGGGCGGAGGAGCTCTTCGACCGCGGTGGGCAGAAGGTCAGGTTCGGCGACGAGACGTTGGCGGTGGTCCGGGTGGGCTGCGAGGTGCCAGAGGGACGCGCCGATGGCGCTCCAGGTGGTGTCGATGCCGGCGATGAGCAGGAGGCCCACTGTTCGTATGACGTGGAAGGGGTCTGGCCACTCCTTCGAGCACCTGGCGGACGAACCCTCGGAGGGTTTCGCCGTCGGCCTCCGGTAGCCCGAGCATGTCGGCGATCACACGGACGGGGATCTCCTGGGCGTAGTCCCGGGCGGCGTCGTCGGTGTGGTCGAAGTCGGTCGACCAGTCCCTCGTCATCTCTCGCTACCTGGATCGGGCCAGCGTGCGTAGCACCGCTCGGGTGCGGTCGCGCTCGTCGTCGTTCGCCGCGAGGACGCTGACGCGGAGGTCCGTGACTCCGGCGTCGGCGTAGCGTTGCAGGCCATCGGCGACGATGGCTTCGTTGCCCGCGATGACGAGGTCGGCCGGCCCCGCGACGCCTTCGGCGTCGAGCATGTGCCGGTACGCAGGCATGAGTCCGTAGAGGGCCTGCTGCGTCGCAGCGCGCTGGTGTGCGTCGGCGGGGTCGTCGGTGACGACGGCGGTGACTCCGGCGAGGATCCGGGGTTCCGGCCGTCCCGCGGACTCGGCAGCTCGCCGGATGACAGGTGTGACATGCGAAGCGATCGTGTGGGGGCCAACCATCCACAGGGTCGTGCCCGCGGCGACGGTGCCGGCGAGGCGCAGCATCCGGGGGCGGAGCCCGGCGATGAGAACCGGCGGCGCTGATGGCGCGTTGCTGTCGATCTGGCCACACGCCGTGACCTCCTCGCCGACGAGGTCGACCGGTTCGCCCGCCAGCAGCGGCAACAGGGCCGAGAGGTACTCCTTGGTGCGGGTGTAGGGCTTGGCGTAGGAGCCGCCGAAGAACGCCTCCACGGTGAACTGGTGCGACGGGCCGATGCCCAACGTGAGCCGGCCGTCGACGGCGGCCTGCACGGTCCGAGCCTGCATGGCGAGCACCAGGGGATGACGTCCGTAGACGGGGACGACGGATACGCCGAGCTCGAGGTCAGGGATCTCTTGTCCGACGACCGCGAGGGCGGTGAGTGCGTCGTGGCCGAGGAGCTGGGACATCCACAGGCTCGCGAGCCCGTCCTCGGCCGCCTGCCCGGCGAGCGCGCGAATCGTGTGCAGGTCCTGCTCGGCACCACCGAGGTTGAGCCCGATGCGCGTGGTCATGGAGCCATCGTTCCGGTAGCCGGCGGGCTCGACTTGGCCGGCGGGTGTCAATTCGTTCTGTCGGACTTGTTCGCGTCGAACAAAGGGGACCGGGCCGCGGCGAGGGCGACCGTCAGTTCGAGCACGCCTCGGGGTGTCGTGAGCCGGTCGGCGAACACGTCGCGCAACTGCCCCATGCGATAGCGAACGGTCTGGGGGTGGACGTCGAGGTCGGCAGCGACGTCATCGCGCCGGCCCTGATGGAGGATCCACGATCGCAGCGTTTGGGCCAGGCGCTCCGCGGTCGCCGGCCGCATCTGTGCGAGCGGCACGAGGACCCGGGCGCGCAGATCGGCGAGTGCCTCGGCATCGGCGGCAAGCACCAGTTCGACGAGATGGTCGTCGGTGTCGACGGTCTCGTTGCCGGGCTGTCCGAGCACGTCGAGCCCGCGCACGGCTCGGGCGTAGGACAAATGGGCTTCGGTCCACGCCCGGGTCGGTCCGAGCATCGCGCGGTGGCCGTCGAGCGCGCTGACGAGCGACCCGCGATCGGAAGGCCCGGGGATGAGGAGCACGCTCTGGTCATCGGCGAGGCCGGGCGCTACGTCGCCCGGGACGACCAGGGTGCGGTGGTCGAGGTGTTGGAGTGCGGGCCGGGCGTGAGAGGCGGGCAGGACGGCAACCGTCAGCATGGACGGCGAATGCCACGCCGCGACCGCCGCGAGGTTGACGAGGCGTTCGGCGTCGGTGGGCTCCAGGAGCGCAACGGCGAGCTGGGCGCGGTGCTGCTCGCGTGCCCGCCCGGAGGCGGCGATCTCGTCTGCGTGGCCCGCGGCACTCGCGGCGGACAGGTGATCGATGTAGGCGAACACCAGCTCCGCGAACTCGGCCACCTGGGACGCATCGAAGCCGCGTTCGACGAACTCCTCACTGAGCTGGTGCCAGGCGACGCGGGCGCCGACCCGGTACGCGGCCAGCAACGCGCTCATGTCACGGTCCACGCGTGCCTCGTTCCGCCCGAACTCGTAGGCCAACTCGAGCGTTGCCGGTTCCGGGGACGCCGCAGGGTCGACACCCGGTCGGGACACGAGCGCGAAGAAGCCCTCCAACGCGACCTGGATGGCGTACTCGACCCGCGGGGTGTGTTCCGGCCCCCGGACGTCGGGCCCGTACGCAGGGATCTCCGCCGCGAAGGCCTCACCTGCGGCCCGGGCGACCTCTGGGATCAGCGCGGCGACATCAGCGAGAACGTCTGTCGTCAGTCGTGGTTTGTTCACCTCGCACAAAATCTACGCACGGTTTCACCTTCACACGCCAAGACCCAGGATGCCCACCTGCCCGAGGATGATCGCCATGAACGCGACGGCGGCGGTCATCGCTGACGTCAGGACCGACGACCGTTGCCTGGTCCGCGTCAGCGCCGACGGTGGCGTCACGCTCGTTGCCGACCTGAGCGGATACACCTCGCCGCCGATCAACGACCTCGTCATCGATCTCGACGGGGCCTCGTCCGCGGCGGCCGAGGATCTGCTGCTCCCCAACGGGATGGTGTTCCTCGATCGCGGACGCACGCTGGTCGTCGCCGAGTCCCTCGGCGCCCGTCTCACCGGGTACACCGTTGCCGCAGGCGGGTCGTTGACCAACCGCCGCCTGTGGGCGCAGATGCCTGGTGACCTGCTGCCCGAACGGATCTGCGCCGACGCCGACGGCGCCATCTGGGTGGCCTCGGCAACCGTCACCGAGTGCGTCCGTGTCGTCGAAGGCGGCGACGTCGTCGACTGGGTCCGTACCGGTGGCGCGGCCGCGATCGCGTGCACGCTCGGCGGTCCCGAAGGTCGCACCCTGCTCATCGCCACGGATGGGCGCATCCTGGCAGCCGAGGTGACGATCGAAGCCGAACGAGCCGATGAAAGGACCCGTACGAACGTGTCTCGTAGCTGTGTGTTGCGTCTCCACCGATCTCTCTACAGGCGAAGTCGAGGATGGGTCGGTCATCGCCTGCTCGGGGTGCCGACCCTGCTGATGACGACCACCGGCCGGCGCACAGGACAGCCACGCACCAACGCGTTGACCTACATGACGGTCGGGGACGACCTGGCCGTCGTCGCCTCCAACGGAGGACGGGACACCCCGCCGGCGTGGCTTCTGAACCTCGCGGCCAAACCACACGTCGGCGTGCAGGTCGGCCGGCACCGCAGCTCGGCCACCGCCCAGGTCGTCACCCCCGACGACGCCCGCTACGACGACCTGTTCGCCAGCTGCGACGCCGCCAATCGGAACCGCTACTCCGCCTACCAACGACAAACGGTCCGGCCCATCCCCGTCGTGCTGCTGACCCCGACCGAAACAACCGACTAGCCAAGCCGCACCCGCCATCGATACCCGGGGGGAACCGATGTATCTGCATGTGGCCATCGACGGCTGCCTGGTCGCCCACACATCCCAGCCAGGGTCAGAGACCTTCGTGTTCCACGAATACGACCACTGGACCCTCCTCACCGTCGCCATCGCCCACACCACCGACGAGCCAGCATCGGTCACCCTCCAAAGCCTGGACTCCCGCGACGAGCTGGATCGCGTGCTCAAGCAAAGCGGGAAGGCCCTGGACCGACCCGCTCTGGGCCCAACTGGCCGCACATTGACCGTGCTCCGAGCATCCGAACAGGGGTAGTGAGCCGGAGGCTAGATGCGGTGTCAGGACCGACGACCCTCGGCGCAGAGAAGCCGGACCACTCCTTGGAGCTCGTCAACCAGGGGCCCAGGCGTCGGTGCGGAGGAAGCGGCTGGCCGCGAAGATCCAGAGCACCGTGAGGATCGTGACCAGGGCCAGGCCGAACAGCCAGGGCGCGGGTCGGGCCCAGCCGGCGGCGAGCGCCGCGGCGGCGCCGGCCGCCAGGGCGATCCGGAGGGGCCGGTAGACGGCGTCGAGGCGCTCGGCGTCGACCAGCGCCTGCTCGGTGAAGATGAGGGCCACCAGGCCGAGCGCGACGGCGCCGGCGAGCAGCCAGGCGGTGCCGGCGGGGGTCCGGTCGTCGCCGGCGTGGCCGATCAGGCTGACCATCGCGGCGCCCGCTGCGGCGATCGACAGCGTGATCGGCAGGTGACTGAGCATCCAGGTGACGAGGGGCCCGCCGTCGTTGCGGGGCGGCCGCCTTCCGACCAGGTCGAAGTAGATCCACCAGAAGCCGAAGCCGATCACGAGGGCGATGATCCCGGTGGCGATGACGAGCCCGTCGCGGTCGGGTGTGGACAGGCCGTCGACGACGCCGAAGATCACCTCGCCGAGAACGATGATCGTGAACAGCCCGAACCGCTCCACCAGCGACTCGGACGGCGGCAGGCCCTCGTTCGTGACCGTCAGCCGAGCGACCAGTGCGATGGCCACGAGCCAGGCGACGCAGAAGCCCGCCCATGCGACGAGCCGCGGCGTGTCGGGGAGGAAGGCGCTGGTGACGATCAGCGGCACCGCGACGGCCATGGCGAGGACGTAGCGGCCGGCGGGGGCCAGGAACTCGGCGTGGTCGAGGCGGTCCTGGCGCCGGACGCTGTACCAGAGCCAGGTCATGACCCCGAGGAACCCGGCGTAGACCAGGGCGAAGCCGGTGCCGCTGCCGGCGGCGGCGTCACTCGTGAACACCGCCAGCAGGACCAGGATCCCCATCTGGAGGAACACAGTGGTGCGCGTCCTGCCGTCCTCCCGGCCGTGGAGCTCGAGGTAGAGCGACCCGTTGACCCACGCGGCCCAGATCATGCAGAAGACGACGGCGAACTCGGCGGCGCTCCGGGCCGTGACGTGCTCGGCGACGTGGTGGGCGGCCTGGCCGATGACCGCCACGTAGACCAGGTCGTAGAAGAGCTCGAGGAAGCTGACGGTCCGGTCGGCGATGGTCTCGCCGTGCGCCCGCGGCGGGCGCCAGAGCCACCGCCGGAGGCGGCCGGGCGTCGAGCTCCCGTCGGTCACGGCGCCAAGGTAGTCACCGCCGGCGCCCGGCTGAGCGGGCTACCGGCCCGGGAGCGATCGCGGCAACCCGAACGAGGCGAGCACGCTGTTGTCGAAGTGGGTGATCGCGCCGATCCGGTCGCCGGTGAGGGTGAGGACGTCGAGGCCGGTCCCGTGGCGGATGCCGCCGGTGGGGCCGCGGAGGTAGGTCCCGAACGCGGGCTGACCGTTGGCTCTCGTCGGCACGAGGTCGTACCTCCGGCCCTGGAAGCCGATGCTGGCCAGGAAGCCCGCCACCGCGTCGAGGCCCTGATATTCGAGGGGGATCGGTGGCATGGACATGAAGGCATCGGCGGTGAGCAGGGCGACCAGCGCGTCGAGGTGGCCGGAGTCGTAGGCGCGGACGAACTTCGCCACGAGGGCCTGCTCGGCGGGTGAGTCGGGAGCAGGAGCCGGTGCGCGCTCGCCGGTGGGCGGCAGGCGGCGCTGCAGGGTGGCGCGGGCCCGTTTGAGGACGCTGTTGACCGATTCGACCGTCGAGTCGAGCATGTCGGCCACCTCGCCGGCGTGGTAGCCGAGCACCTCGCGCAGGATGAGAACGGCGCGCTGGCGAGCGGGCAGGACCTGCAGCGCGGTCGTGAAGGCCAGGGAGATGGCTTCGGTCTGCTCGTAGCGGGCCTCGGGGCCGAGTGGCACGTCGATCGCGCCTTCGAGCAGGGCGTCGGGATAGGGCTCGAGCCACACGACCTCGCCGAGGCGGGTCGGCTCGGGTGGTTCGACATCGGGGTTGCCCCACTCCTTGGCGGGGCGTCGGCTGGCCGAGCGCAGCGCGTTGAGGCACCGGTTGGTGGCGATCCGGTAGAGCCACGTGCGGATCGATGCGCGCCCCTCGAACCCTTCGAGGCCCTGCCAGGCGGCCAGCAGCGTGTCCTGCAGGGCATCCTCGGCGTCCTGGAAGGATCCGAGCATCCGGTAGCAGTGCACCTGCAGCTCCCGCCGGTGCGGCTCGGTCAGTGCTCGGAACGCGTCGCCGTCCCCGGCCCGCGCCCTGGTCATGAGGTCGGTCGTCACCACCTCGGTATCGACACCGGCCGAGCCGCGAACTGGGCGGAGCCCTGGTTCGACGACCCCGTCAGGGTTGCCCGCGGTCGAGGTGGGCGGCGGTGGATCCGCCGATCGGCATCGGGTCCAGGCCGAGCTTGCGGTGGTCCCACGACCGGGTGCGGGCGGCGTCGACCCTCACCGCGATGCGCTTGTGGAGCATGAACTCGACGAGCGGCTTCATCTCCTCGGTGTAGGGGCCGTTGTAGCGCTCCCACACGCTGAGACCGACCTGCCAGATGGCGTCGGGGTCCTCGACGATCTCGGCGGTGCCCTCGATCGAGATCCCGCGCAGCACGTCGTAGGTCAGGCCGTCCTCGATCGAGCAGGTGATCCGGCTGTCGCGCCGCAGGTTCACCGCCTTCTGGGAGCGGGCCTTGGTCTCGAACCAGATCTGGCCGTCGATCACGGCGTACCACATGGCGACGAGGTGAGGTTGTCCGCTGGGGCCGATCGTCGCCAACGTCGCGGTGCGGTTCCGGTCGATGTAGCTGGTGATCTCCTCGTCGCTCATGGTGATCTGCGATCGCTGGTTGGCGCCCATCACGATCCCTTCTCTTGCTCGCCGGACGGAGGTGGCCGCCTTCGTAGTCGATGGGGCAGGCCCTGGGCGATCCCCGTGGGGATGGGTGGCGGTCGGGGGCTTGCCCGGTCGTGGTGGGGGAGCGGCTGGAGGAAGGTTGTCGCATGGGCACGACGACCGACATCAACGACGCCACCGGTTCGCTGCAGGGGAGAGCCCGTCGGCTCCGTCAGCAGGCCGCATCGTCGACGCCGCTGCTGGCCGAGACCTATCGACGTCGGGCCGCCGAGCTCGACGTCCAGGCTTGGCTCGAGGCGGTGTGGAACCCGCCGCTCGACGACCGGGCCGTCGTCGACCCCCGGGCTGCGTGACACGACCGAAGCCCGTGTCGCAGCCGGGCGCCGACGGGAGGTGACCTCAGGTCGGGAGTGGCTGGCCCGCCACCTCGGGCGGGCTGCTCGTGGCGTGGACGACGGCGGTGCCGGCCATCAGGTCGTGCAGCGCTCGCCGCTGGGTGTGGAAGAGGATGCCGAGGAAGCCCAGACCGAAGAGGGCGACGCTCGCGAAGAACGCCAACGTCCGCACGGCGGCCTGCCCGGTGCCGACCGGCGTGCCGTCGGGCTGCACGACTCGGAGGCCGAACAGGCCCATCCCCAGCGTCGCGCCGACGGTCGCCCACGAGACGGTGAAGTACAGGAACCACCAGACGACGAGCCCGATGCCGGCGAGGTCACGGTCGCCGCTGAGCTCGAGATGCCGGCCCGTGACCACGGGGACGAGGAAGGCGACGACCGCGGAACCGGCGGAGAACAGAGCCGACACCGACACGACGTCGACGAGGTAGGCGAACAGCCGGCTCACCGCGCCCGCGTAGCGCGGGGGCGAGCTCATGCCCGGCCCACCAGGCGGTCGGCCCATCCCGACACCACATCGTCGGCCCGGGCGGCCCGACCCCGCAACGCCTCCAATGCGTCGTCCGCCGTACCCCTGGTGGCACTCGACACCATGGCCGCGAGATCGGTGCGGGCCAGCAGCGCATCGAGATCGATCCGGTCGAGCAACGCCTCGAGGTCGACGCGATCGAGCAGGCGCTCGACGTCGACCTGGTCGAGCAGAGCGTTCACATCGATGCGCCGCACCAGCGCATCGATGTCCAGGGCCTCGACGACCAGGGACACGACCCGCTCGGCGATGGCTTGCGCCAACCGCTCCGGGTGGAATCTCGACGGCATGGTCACCACCTCACTCACCTCGACGCCACGAACGAAGGACGGACAGCAGCCACGTGGCCGCACGTCACTACCCAGTGGACGCCGAACGCCTCCGCCGGGCGTCGTCCCATCGGGGTGACGCGGCTCACGAACCCCCCGGTTCGGAGTAGAACAGGTTCTCGAAACCAGTGCTCGGGCTCGGGCTCGACCGACAGGGGATGGCGAACCATGGTGACCATCGACCAGATCGACCTGCTCGACCGTGACCGCTTCACCGAGGGGATCCCCCACGAGTGGTTCACCTGGCTGCGGGAGCACGCACCGGTCCACTGGCACGAGGAGCCGGGCGGCCCCGGCTTCTGGGTGATCACCAAGCTCGCCGACGTGACCGCCTGCAACCGCGACGCGGCGTCGTTCTCGTCGTCCCAGGAGCTGGGCGGCGTGGTCGGGTTGGAGGGACCGCTGGCGGCCCCGCCGGGCACCGAGGCGGCCGGCTCGATGATGCTGTTCATGGACCCGCCCGACCACACCCGCTACCGCAAGCTGGTCAACCGCGGCTTCACGCCCCGGATGATCGCGGCGCTCGAGACCCACGTGCGGGAGCTGGCCGGCGGCATCCTCGACGAGGCCCTGGCCAAGCGGGACTGCGACTTCGTGGTCGACATCGCCGCCGAGCTGCCGCTCGAGGTCATCGCCGAGATGCTGGGCGTGCCCCGCGAGGACCGCCACAAGCTGTTCGACTGGAGCAACCGCATGATCGGCTCCGAGGACCCCGAGTACCTGGTCGACCAGTCGCTGGTGGCCGAGGCCCAGCTCGAGATGTTCATGTACGCCCAGCAGCTGGCCGAGCAGCGCCGGGCCGACCCGCGCGACGACATCCTCACCACGCTGCTCCAGGCCGAGGTCGACGGCGACACCCTGTCCGAGCTCGACTTCAACCTGTTCTTCATGCTGCTGTCGGTGGCCGGGAACGAGACCACCCGCAACGCCATCGCCCACGGGATGAACGCCTTCCTCGAGCACCCCGAGCAGTACGAGCGGCTGGCGGCCGACCCCACCCTGATCGGGACGGCGACCGAGGAGATCCTGCGCTGGGCCTCGCCGGTCATGTACTTCCGGCGCAACGCCCGCCAGGACGTCACGCTGCGCGACGTCACCATCAAGGCCGGCGAGAAGATCAGCCTCTGGTACATCTCGGCCAACCGCGACGAGGACGTGTTCGACGACCCGTTCAGCTTCGACGTCGGCCGTGACCCCAACCCCCACATCGCCTTCGGCGGGGGCGGGCCCCACTTCTGCCTCGGCGCCCAGCTGGCCCGCCTGGAGATCAGGGTGCTGTTCGAGGAGCTGGTCGCCCGGGTGCCGCGGGTCGAGCAGCTGGGCGCACCCGACCGTCTCCGGTCGAACTTCATCGGCGGCATCAAGCACCTGCCGGTGCGGTTGCAGTCGCGCTGAGCCCTCAGGTCGCCGCGCGGTCGACTTCAGCTGCTCGTCACCCCGGCGCCCGCAGCTCGCGGCCGTGGGCGGTCAGGGCCCAGATGACGAGGGCGTTGATCGTGATCACGATGATCGACCAGAGCGGGTAGACGGGAAGGAAGAAGAAGTTGGTCAGCATGCTGACGCCGGCCAGGACGACCCCGACGGTCCGGGCGAGGACGTTGCCGCTGAGCACACCGATCCCGGCCAGGACGACGAGCCCGCCCACGATGATGTGCACCCAGCCCCACTCCGACAGGTCCAGGTAGACCGAGGTGCGGTTGGTCCACACGACCCAATCGTCGTTCACGACGGCGACGAGCCCGTAGAGGGCGTTCAGGGCGCCGCCGATGATCATCATCGTGGCGGCGAAGAGGCCCCAGCCGACCCACCCGGTCGTCTCCTCGTACGTTCCACTCGACATGTGGTGGTCCTCCTGGTGAGAGCACTGTTTGCGATGCCGACCAGCGTGAGCGTGGACCTGTCGCCTGTCCTCATCCCGCCAGGATGAGATCGAACCGAAGTGGTGGCCTGACGGGACGATCCGACCGGTTGCTCAACGGGTGGACCGAGCGGCCGACCTAGCTCGCGGATCCAGATGACGAACTAGTCGGGAACTGTTATCTTGCGGGTTCTAGACTAATTCCAATATGAGGTTAGGATCTGGGTATGTCCGGGGGGATGTCCGTCGACAGCGATGCGCTGCTCCGCCAGCACGGCCTGCAGGTCACGGCCCAGCGTCTGGCGGTCCTGCGAGCCGTGTCCGACCATCCGCACAGCGCGGCGGACGACATCTACACGGTCGTACGGGCCGAGATCGGCGCCATCTCACGTCAAGCGGTGTACAGCGCCCTCGCGACCCTCACCGACAAGGGCCTCCTCCGGCGCATCCAGCCCGCCGGGTCGCCGGCCCGCTACGAGGGTCGGGTCGGTGACAACCACCACCACCTCATCTGCCGGACCTGCAACCGGATGGTCGACGTCGACTGTGCGGTCGGCGACACCCCGTGCCTCACGGCCGCCGACGACTCGGGCTACGAGGTCGACGAGGCCGAGGTCATGTACTGGGGCCGCTGCCCCGAGTGCGCCGCGGTGACCACTGCCTCGTCCGACGGCTGAGCACCGTCGTCGAGAGAGCAACCAGCCCATCAGCAAGGAAACACCGAGATAGGAGAAGGACTGAAGTGTCTGAGAGCGAGAACCCAGTAATCCCCTCCCCGACGCCCAAGCCGACCGGGCCCAGGACGAACCGGGACTGGTGGCCGAACCAGCTGGACCTGTCGGTTCTCCACCAGCACTCCCCCCAGTCGAACCCGCTGGACGAGGACTTCGACTACGCGGAGGAGCTCAAGACCCTCGACGTCGACGCGCTGAAGCAGGACATCGTCGAGGTGATGACGACGTCGCAGGACTGGTGGCCGTCCGACTACGGCCACTACGGGCCGTTCTTCATCCGGCTGACGTGGCACGCCGCGGGCACGTACCGCATCGGCGACGGTCGGGGCGGCGGCGGCAGCGGCGACCAGCGCTTCGCCCCCCTCAACAGCTGGCCCGACAACGCCAGCCTCGACAAGGCGCGCCGCCTCCTGTGGCCGGTCAAGCAGAAGTACGGCCGCAAGATCTCCTGGGCCGATCTCCTGGTCCTCGCCGGCAACGCTGCCATGGAATCGATGGGGTTCGAGACGTTCGGCTTCGGCTTCGGGCGGGAGGACATCTGGGAGCCCGACGAGATCTCCTGGGGCTCCGAGGACGAGTGGCTCGGCGACGAGCGCTACAGCGGCGACCGGGAGCTCTCCGGTCACCTCGGCGCCGTGCAGATGGGCCTGATCTACGTCAACCCGGAGGGGCCCAACGGCAACCCGGACCCGCTGGCGGCCGCCCGCGACATCCGCGAGACCTTCGCCCGCATGGCCATGAACGACGAGGAGACCGTTGCGCTCATCGCCGGGGGCCACACGTTCGGCAAGGCCCACGGTGCCCACAGCGCGGACTACGTCGGTCCCGAGCCCGAGGGTGCTCCCCTCGAGGAGCAGGGCCTCGGCTGGCGGAACACCGCCGGCAGCGGCGTGGGCGTCGACGCGATCACCAGCGGGCTCGAGGGCGCATGGACCAACGAGCCGTCGAAGTGGGACAACGGGTTCTTCGACAACCTGTACAGGTACGAGTGGGAGCTGACGACGAGCCCTGCCGGTGCGCAGCAGTGGACGCCGACGGATCCCGCGGCTCAGGACACGGTGCCCGACGCCCATGATCCGTCGAAGCGACACGCTCCGATGATGCTGACGACGGACCTCGCGCTGCGGCTGGACCCGATCTACGGGCCGATCTCGCAGCGCTTCCACGAGAACCCCGACCAGCTCGCCGACGCGTTCGCCCGGGCGTGGTTCAAGCTGTTGCACCGCGACATGGGCCCGGTCTCGCGCTACCTCGGCCCGTGGGTCCCGGAGCCGCAGCTGTGGCAGGACCCCGTCCCCGCGGTCGACCACGAGCTGATCGGCGATCAGGACATCGCGGCCCTTAAGGCCACGATCCTCGCTTCGGGGCTGTCCGTCTCCCAGCTGGTCGGCGCCGCGTGGGCGTCGGCGGCCACCTTCCGCGGCACCGACAAGCGGGGCGGCGCCAACGGGGCGCGGGTTCGCCTCGCGCCGCAGAGGGACTGGGAGGTCAACGACCCGGCCGAGCTGGCCAAGGTGCTGCAGGCCCTCGAGCAGATCCAGCAGGACTTCAACGGCTCGCAGTCCGGTGGGACGAAGGTCTCGCTCGCCGACCTGATCGTCCTGGGTGGGTGCGCGGCCGTCGAGCAGGCGGCGAAGAGCGCCGGGCACGACGTCACGGTCCCGTTCGCACCGGGGCGCACCGACGCCTCGCAGGAGCAGACCGACGTCGACTCGTTCGCCGTGCTCGAACCGACCGCCGACGGGTTCCGCAACCACCTCGACGCCGACGACAAGCTGTCGCCGGAGACGCGGCTGCTGGACCGGGCGTACCTGCTGACGCTGACCGCTCCCGAGATGACCGTCCTCGTCGGCGGCCTGCGGGCCCTCGACGCCAACTCCGGGGGTGCCGCCCACGGCGTCTTCACCGACCGGCCCGAGACGCTGACCAGCGACTTCTTCGTGAACCTGCTCGACATGAGCACGGAGTGGAAGGCATCCGCCTCGGCGGAGAACGTCTTCGAGGGTCACGATCGCGCCACCGGCGAGGTCAAGCGGACCGCCACCGCCGTCGACCTCGTCTTCGGTTCGAACTCCCAGCTCCGAGCCCTCTCGGAGGTCTACGCACAGGACGACTCGAAGGAGAAGTTCGTGCGTGACTTCGTGGCCGCGTGGGACAAGGTCATGAACCTCGACCGGTTCGACCTGGCCTGATCACGTCGATGGTCGTGTGGGGTGGCCGGTTCCGATGGGACCGGCCACCCCACGACCGCGGGTAGCGTCGCTCGCCATGGCCGACGACAAGCCGCACGTGTACGTCCCTCCGGGCACCGCGCCGCCGACGGAGCTGGAGATCGAAGAGGTGGTGGTGGGCGACGGGCCCGAGGCGACGACGGGCCAGGACGTCGAGGTGCACTACGTCGGTGTGGCCTGGAGCACCCGCAAGCAGTTCGACGCCTCGTGGGACCGCGGGCAGACCTTCAGCTTCGGCCTCGGGGGCGGGCAGGTGATCAAGGGCTGGGACCAGGGCGTCGCCGGCATGAAGGTCGGGGGTCGCCGGCGCATCATCATCCCGCCCAACCTGGGCTACGGCGGCGCCGGCGCCGGCGGTGTCATCAAGGGCGGCGAGACGTTGGTGTTCGTCGTCGACCTCCTCGGCGTCAGCTGACCGCTCCCAACACCGGCAGGCCGCAGGGAGGTGGACGGGATGAAGACGGACGTCGTCATCGGCGCCGCGTCCGGGATGGGCGCCGCCATCGCCGGCCGGCTCGGGGGTGAGGGCCGGAGGCTGCTCCTCGCCGACCTCGACGTCGCCGGCGCCGAACGGGTCGCGGCAGGTCTCGGCCCCGGCGTCGAGGTGCTCGGCTTCGACCTACGCTCGGCCCGGGGTCGGTCGGCGTCCTGCTGGCGTCGATGGCCGCCCACCTGGCGCCGATGACCGGCACCGACGTCCTCGTCGACGGTGGTGCCGTCGCCGCGTTCACGTCCGGTCGTGCCGGCCGACCTGCCTGAGCAGCCAGTCCTCGACGTCGCGTGCGGGATGCTGGGCCGGTGCCGGCCCCCGATCCCCTGCAGTACGACGCCTTCGCCGACGAGTACGACGACCACGCGGCGACGGCCCCGTACAACGCTCTCTACGATCGCCCGGCGACGCTCCGTCTCGTGGGCGACGTGGCGAACCGGCGGGTCCTCGACGCCGCGTGCGGGCCCGGGCTCTATCTCGAGCGGCTTCGTGACCAGGGCGCCGAGGTCGTCGGGTGCGATGCCTCGCCACGGATGATCGAGCTCGCCCGGCGCCGGGTGGGCGACGCCGTCGACCTGCGGGTCCACGCCCTCGACCAGCCGTTCGACTGGCTCCAGGACGAGTCGGTCGACCTCGTGCTCTGCGCTCTCGCGTACCACTACGTCAACGACCGCCCCGGGTTCCTCGGCGAGGCCTCTCGTGTGCTGCGGCCCGGTGGATCGCTCGTGATCAGCACCCACCACCCGACCTCCGACTGGTGCCGGCTCGGCGGCTCCTACTTCGAGGTGGGCACCGTCACGGAGACCTGGAGTCGAGGCTGGGAGATCACGACCTGGCGGATGCCGCTCAGCTCCATGACCGACGAGTTCGCCGCGGCGGGGTTCCTCATCGAGCGCCTGGTCGAACCGAGGCCCGAACCCAAGATGGCCGACACCCACCCGGACGCGTTCGAGAAGTTGTCGACCGAACCGGGCTTCGTGCTCTTCAAGCTGCGGAAGGACCCGGCGCGCCCGGCCGCCGCACGCCGCCGGGGGTGACGGCGAGGCCGGGCGGTCTCCGCCGACAGCTGCCACAGCGCCGCCCCCCGGCCGCACCGACGCCATCCGGGCCGACCACTGCGGCACGTCCGTTCGATCGGGGCTCCCGGGTGAGCGGGTCCACTCCTCGACTCCGGCCCAGCCCCGAACTCATCGCTCCCCGCCCGGCCGACGAGGCGTCGCTAGCGACGGATCGGTGTGGAGAGCCTCATCGGCTGACCCGGCTCCGTGAAGGCGACGCTGAGCACCTGGCCCCGGTCGTTGATGTCGACCCCCACCGCCCCGAGGCCGAGAGAGACCGTCGCCCCGCACGACCACACGACGGTCCCGTCGCTGCTCGTGCTGCCGAGGACCTCTCCACGCTCGTTGATCGCGGTGACTGAGCTCGTCTCGCCGTCCACCGGGTGGAGATCGGTGATGGTGCCGGCCTCCCAGAGGAAGGGGTGCCACTCCCCCGAGGCGGTGGTCGCTTCACCGATGACCTGGCCACGGTCGTTGATGTCCTCTGCCACCAAGGACGTCCCACCGAGGCTGCCCAGGTCGGTGGTGATCCCGTCGTGCCACAGGGCGTTGGACGACGAGAACGCGTAGAACAGGACGGAGCCCGACCTGTTGACGTCCACCGCCACCGCGAAGGACGTCCCCGGTGGCGGGACGGCGGCCGTGAGCACACCGTCGTGCCAGACGAAGCCCGTGGACGGTGTCGGGTGGCCGCCTCCCGGAGGGGTCGGCGGCAGCACCACGCCGGCGACGTGGCCGCCGTCGCCCAGCTCTTCGAAGAGGAGCCGGCCGCCGAGGTCGCCCGAGATCGGCACGAACCGGCCGTCTCGCCACAGCCCGGCGTCGAAGAAGAGCACGTCGCCCCGCTCGTTGAAGTCGCGCACCGGTTCGCCGGAGATGCTGGCGGTCGACCGGCCGTTGTGCCATATCACGGTCTGGTAGCGGGCGGCGACCAGGTCGGCCCAGCTGTGGGCCACGCTGCCCCGGTCGTTGACGCCGGCCACGGTGGCGTCGCTTCCGCCAGGAGGCGTGATGTCCGTCATCCGGCCACGGCGCCAGACGAACACGTGCATGCCGTCGGGGGTCTCGCTGCGGCCGACGACCACGCCGCGGTCGTTGACGTCGACCGGATCGTCGAACCCGGTGCCGAGAGAGCCGATGTCGACGTGCGTGTAGCCGACCGGTGGTCGGCAGCGCGATCGCGGCGTCGCGTCGCCCGAGGCCGGGGTGGCGCCGGACGCGGTGGCGACGGCGATCCCCAAGGAGATCGCCAGGGCGACGCGGGCGACGGTGCTCCCCCGAGCTGTGGAACCGGCCATCGTTCTTCCCCCGAACCCGCGGCCCGCCTCGGCCGCGATCTACTGGACAGTAGCCGTGCGGGGATCGCTACGTACCGTGTTCCTGATCCCTCGCACGGCGGAGCTCCTACCGTCCGTCGGGTCGGGCGAAGTTCGGCGAGTCGAGGGCCGACTCGAACTGCTCGAGGTCGTGGGGGTTGTGGATCTCGAAGCGGAAGCGCTGGTTGTCGTCGCCGCCGTCGTAGCTGTCCTGGACGAACACGACGGGAAACAGCTCGGCGAAGTAGGCGGACAGCCACGCCTCGGTGGCCTCAGCCGTGCCGGCGTCGTCCCACGGGATCGCGAACGTGGACCCGCTCCAGCCGTCGGGGAGGTCGAAGGCCGTCCGCATCGCGCCCAGCCCCTGGGCCACGTCGGACTTGACCCGGGCCTGGTAGGTGGCGTCGTCCTCGCCGAACCGGCACGGGTAGAAGCGGTGGCAGGTGGGGTCGGCGGGGTCGTCCACGTAGGCGTGGCCCATCGGGCCGGCGTGGAACTGCACGATCCAGCGGCCGCTGGCCCGCATGTCCTCCAGCTGGTCCCAGCTCAGGTACCACCCCGGCTCGCCGTTCGGCCCCCCGAAGCTGCCGTCGGCGAAGCCGGAGGCGACGTACATGACCGCCTGGAACTCGTACCGGTCGAGCACCGGCGTGGCGAGCTGGGCCGACGTCTGCCCGTCGTCGAACGTGAGGAGGATCGGCTTGGCGGGAAGCGACACCTCCTCCCCGT
>DATHJB010000104.1 GCA_035316325.1 Acidimicrobiales bacterium | reverse complement strand
GTGACGACGACGGTGGGCAGGTGCCGGCCGGTGGCGTCCAGACCGGGTTCGGCGGGACCGCCGAGTCGTGGACCGGCGAGACGGTGAGCAACGAGCGCTCCGGTGGCGGCGACGTCGCCTCGACGCTGGTGCCGGTCGCCGCTCTCGGCCTCGGTGGCCTCGTGGTCGGGCGGGTCGTGATGTCACGGCTCGGCCGGTCGTGACACGCATAGCACTGGTCGGCCGCCGCGGGTCCTTGCGACTCGCGGCGGCCGCCGCCGCTGTGGTCGTGGGCTGCGCGGGCGCGGCGGGAGGTTCCGCCTCGCCGGACACGACCGCGGCCGCGACCACGTCCACTACCACCGCCGCGCCCACCACGACCACGACCACGACCACCGCGGCGCCGACCACGACCGCTCCACCGCCGCCCTCCGTGGAAGCCGAGGCACCCGACCCCGTGCAGGTCGCCATCGCCAAGATCGGCGTGAACGCCCCGGTCATCCCGCTGGCGCTCGAGCCGTCGGGCGCGCTCGCCGCCCCCGCCCGGGCCGAGGACACCGGCTGGTGGCGCGCCGGCCCCGAGCCGGGCGAGCCGGGAGCGGCAGTGATCGCCGGGCACGTCGACTCGCGCCGGGCCGCCGCCGTGTTCCACCGCCTGCGGGAGCTGGCCCCGGGCGACGTGGTCGAGGTCGTGCGGGCGGACGGATCACGGGTCGGCTTCGTGGTCGACCACCTGGAGCAGCACCCGAAGGCGGCGTTCCCGACCGACGCGGTCTACGGCGACACTCCCGGGTCGTCGCTGCGGCTCATCACCTGCGGCGGCGTGTTCGACCGCTCGACCGGGCACTACGTCGACAACGTGATCGTCTTCGCCAACCGGCTCTGACGAATGAGAGGGTTCTCATCCTGGGCTCATCTGATCGCAGCGCGGCGGGGTCAGAGTGGCCGGCGTGAAGAAACGCGCCTCCCGACGAGGAGCTGGAGGCAGCCGTCCTGGCCTCGACCTCCCTGGGAGCTCGCGGTGACGGCTCGGGGAATCCGCCACCCCGGGCCGTCACATCTTCACCGGGGTGACGCGACCAGGCTCCGGTCGGCGCAGCCACGGCCAGAACCGTCGCCGCTGGTTCCGGTGGGTCGAGAGCCAGAGCGTGCGGGTGCGCCCGGTGCGGATCGCCCAGTCGAGGACGTCGTCCGCCCGCCACAGGTGGGTCCGGCCGAGGTTGAGCAGCAGCGCCGGCGGCGGCATCGGCTCGCCCTCGGTCGGCGCACCTCCCTCGCACCACCGGACGACCTCGGTGGAGGGCACGTCGAGCGCGGCGGCGATGTCGTCGATGCCCCAGAGCCGGGGGATCCCTGCGTTGCGCATCGCGTGTCCTACCCCCCGGTGATCTCGGCCCGGTCGAAAGTGATCGCGGAGCCGCCGGCGGAGGCCGGGTTGTGCCGGTCGGTCAAGGTGACGACCAGCGTGTGGGGGCCGGCCGCGAGCACCGGCGACCGGAAGACCACGACCGGCGTCGCGGTGGCGGGCGACGCGTAGAAGTCGACGTCGACCGGCGCCCCGCCGTCGATGGCCACGGTCGCCAGGTACCCCCAGGGCTCCTTCACGCCGAACAACGCCACCCGGGTGCCGTCGAACCGCAGGGTCGCGGTCGCACCCGACTCGTTGGTCCACTGGTAGGTGCCGTCCGGCGCCTTGCCGCAGGTGGTCGTGCACGCGTGCCAGGCGCCGGCGAACTGCACCTGGCCGATCCCGCTGCCCCGGTTCGTGTCCTGGATGACCGTCACCGGCGCGTCGGCGGGCGGCGCCGCCGGCGTGGGCGGGGGAGACTGCGGCTCCACGGCCGGCGGGCTGGCGTCGGTCGTCGGCGTCGTGGCGCCGGGCGCATCCTCGGCGACGGTGGTCGACGTGGTCACGGTGGTGGAAGGGGACGACGGGCTCGTGGTCGCCACCGTGGTGTCGGGCGCCTCCGCCGTCAGGCCCCCCGTGCGGGTGGGGGGCTCCCCGGTGTCGCTGCCGACCGTGCTCACCACGACGCCGAGCAGCGCCACCGCCCCCAGCGCCGACACGGCGACCGTCAGCCGGCGCCGGGCCTTGTTGCGGCGGGCGCGGGCCACGATCTCGCCGACCGGCGGCGGGAGCGGGGCCAGGTCCTCGCGGGGACGCAGGCCGGTCCGGAGGTCGACCATCAGCAGGTCTCCGGCGCCGGCTCGACCGTGAGGGGCGCGAGCAACGCCTCCAGCCGGCGTCGGGCGGTGGCCAGCGTGGCGGAGGCGGTGCCCCGGGCCACCCCCATCACCTCGGCCACCTCGGTCTCGGGCAGGTCCAGCACGTAGCGGAGCGCGATCGCGGTGCGCTGGCGGTCGGTCAGCTCCCGCACGGCCGCCCACAGCTCGGGCTCGAGGGTGATGGGGCCGCCGTCACGGGGCCGGAACCGGGTGAGCAGCTCGCGCTCGCGGACCTGGCGCCGGGCCCGTCGCCGGGCGTGGTTGAGGGCCACCTGGTAGAGCCAACCGCCCGGCGACTCCATGCGCCGCACGCGGTCCCAGCGCTCGTAGGCGCGCACGAACGCCTCCGCGGACGACTCCTCGGCGGCGTGCGCGTCGCCCAGCACGACGGTCAGCGCCGCCACGAGGGATCCGTAGCGCTCGCTGAACCACTTCTCGAAGTCGGAGATGTCCGGCACCGCTCCCTCAAGTCACGACGCTGCCGGATCCCTTATGTCGGCGGGGCGTAAGGGCTCCTGCCGGTCCGGGACTTGGTGGGGCACGGCGTGGATGTTGCCACGAGCGAATGGGGAGCGGAAGAAAGATGCGACGACGACTGCGGTCATTGCTGGCGCCCATGGTGGTCGCCACCCTGCTGAGCTGCGGCGGCCCGACGGTGGCGGCCGACGGCGACGCGGGGCCCGACCCGTCGGCACCGACGCCGCCGTCGACCGGGGAGGCACCGGCCGGCGACGTCACCGTGATCCAGGACACGGACACGGGGACCGAGGTCGGGCAGGTGGAGCTCTCCGACGGCTGGGAGGCGTGCACGACCACCTGCGCCAAGGCGCCGGACGGCACCTACCAGTGGACCCAGGACGTGGGTGCGACCGCGACCCTGCGGTTCTCGGGGACCGGCGTGGCGCTGTTCGGGGTGAAGGAGCCCTGGGCGCACGTGGCGACCGTCGCCGTCGACGAGGGCGAGCCGGTCGACGTCGACTACTACGCGTCGCCCGAGTCCGAGGCACCCGTGGAGGTGTTCCGCTCTTCTGAGCTGGCCGCCGGCACCCACACGCTGGTGCTCACGATGACCGAGCGGCGCAACCCCGCCTCGGCCGACGGTTCGGCCGTCACGTTCGACCGGGCCGAGGTCACCGGCGGGGCACCGGGCGAGGAGCCGCCCCCGCCGTCCACCACGGCGCCGCCGACCACCGAACCGCCGGGCGAGGAGCCGCCGCCCTCGACCGCTCCGCCGCCGCCCGGGCCCGGACCCGGCGCGGCGCCGATCACCGGCAACCGCAGCGGTCTGACGTGGGCGAGCGGCCTCGGCCACCACAACCAGACCCGGCAGACCTACGACGCGTTCGGCACCTGGCGCGGCCGCCCGCTCGACGTGGCCAAGGTGTTCCCGGACCGCAGCTCCTGGGACACCATCGTCGGCCCGGGCTCGTTCATCTACGGCAACTTCGCCGGCTTCGAGGGCCGGTTCGCCGTCGCCGTCCCGCTGTTCCCCAAGAGCGGGAACCTGGCGGCGTGCGCCGGGGGCCAGTACGACGGCCAGTGGGCCACGTTCGGCCGCTCGCTGGTGGGCGGCGGCCGGGGCAACTCGATCGTGCAGCTCGGCTGGGAGTTCAACGGCGACTACGGGTTCTGGTGGAACGCCACGAACACCGAGCAGTGGAAGGAGTGCTTCCGCAAGGCGTCGACCGCCATCGGCTCGACGGCGCCCGACGTGCTGATCGACTGGACCATGAACGGCCACGGCACGCCCGCGAGCCGTTGTGGCGGCAACGCCTTCAACTGCTACCCGGGCGACGAGTACGTCGACATCGTCGGCATCCACGACTACGACTGGTATCCGGCCGCACCCACGCAGGCCGCCTTCGACGCCCGGGCCAACGGCACCCACGGCCTCAACGCCGTGCACGAGTTCGCCAAGGCGCACGGCAAGTGGATGTCGGTGCTCGAGTGGGGCGTCTCCAGCGAGCACAGCAAGCCCGTCGGCGGGGACAACGCCCTCTACATACAGCTCCAGCTCGACTGGTTCGCCGCCCACGACGTCGAGAGCGGCGGGCGACTCGTCGCCGAGGCCTACTTCGACGACGGCTGCACCGCCGGCAACGCCCGGTCGAGCCTGACCGCCGCCTGCGGGAACCCCAACGCCGCGGCCGCCTACAACGGGAGGTTCTGAGGGCGCGGGGGTTCGGGGAGCTCGTCGGGGTGGTCGACGGGCTCCTCCGGCGCCGGGGGCGTGGCGAGCACCGCCACGTTCCGCCGGGCCACGGCGAGGAGGGAGGACGCCGCGCCTCGGGGCAGGCCCATCACCAGGCCGACCTCCGCCTCGGGCAGGTCGAGCACGTAGCGCAGGGCGACGACGGTGCGCTCCTCCCGCGTGAGCCTCCGCACGGCGTCCCAGACCTCGGGGGCGAAGATCGCCGGTGGGGCGGCAGGCGGTGCGTCGGCGTCCGGTCGCGAGCGCCACGGGAGGCGACGCCACCGGTCCTCCCGGCCGGCGCAGGCGAGCGCCGTGGAGTACAGCCAGCGCCCGGACTCCATCGTGCGGACGCGCTCCCAGCGCTCGAAGGCACGCACGAAGGTCTCGGCGGCGGCCGCTTCGGCTGCCGGGACGTCGCCGGTCACGACGTAGAGGAGCGCGACCACCCGGGAATACTGATCGCGGTACCAGCCGTCGAAGTCGGCCTCCCCAGCCATGGATCTCCTCGTTGAGATGACTGAGGAGAAGCTACCCGCCACCGGGGATGCTCTCGACACCCGCCGGCCGGGCGTTCGCGGCCGGGTCAGCCCACGGGGGCGCCGGTGTCGGCCCAGACGTTGCCGGACGCCGTCGGGCAGCGCATGATCGGCACCTCGCCGACCCAGCGGCGGCCGATCCGGTTGCCCCGGACGTCGACCCCGGCGGCGCCGCCGCAGTCGAC
>DATHJB010000103.1 GCA_035316325.1 Acidimicrobiales bacterium | reverse complement strand
CGAGGCCGGGCACCCGGTAGCGCCACCAGCCGACGTCCCACGGGTCGTCGCGCTCGAGCGTCTTGCCGAAGAACCCGTAGCGGTCGCGCCGGTCCGGGAACAGCTCGACGTCCTTGGCCTGGGCGTGCGGGATGCGGTCGAGGTAGGGCCGCACGGCCGCCACCGGGTCGATCCCGATCCACAGCAGGTGCGACGGGTCGAAGTTGAGGTAGAGGCCCAGCGAGAACATCCACTCCCACAGCTCCGGCGAGTAGGCGAGGTTGCCGGGGTAGCCGTCGGGGTGCCAGCCCTCCATCACGCAGTTCTCGACGATGATCTTCACGCCCCGCTCGCCGGCCCGGTCGACCAGGGGTGCGAACACCGCCGCCGCGTCCTCCAGGTTCTCCCGCACCGAGCGACCCGGGTGCCGCCCGACGAAGGTGCCCACGGTCGGGCAGCCCAGATCGGCGGCGGCGTCGATGCAGCGCAGCAGGTGGGCGTGCACCGCGGCCCGCTCGTCGGGGTCGGGGTGCAGGTTGTTGTCGTAGTAGGCCAGCGACGACAGGGTCAGGCCGCGGTCGGCGAACAGGCCGAGGACGGCGTCGCGGTCGTAGCCCTCCACGTCGAGGTGGGTGGCGGTGAACGGCCGGTCGCCCAGCGCCGGCCAGGCGGCCACCTCCAGAGCCTCGTAGTCGTGGTCCGCCGCCCAGGCGACGATCTCGGCGAGCGGCTGCTTGGGCAGGCACGCCGTGAGGAATCCGAGCTTCACGAGGTGATCACCTCCGTCCAGTTCTGGGAGCGTGCGGAGGCCAGCACCGCGTCGGTGAGGCGGGCGGCGCGCACGCCGTCGTCGATGAGGGGCAGGCCCTCGGGCAGCCGGTCCCCGCGGATGGCCGCGTAGGCGTCGGCCACGAACAGGTCGAAGCAGTCGTGGTAGCCCTGGCCGTGACCGGCGGGGAGCGTGGCGAGGCGGGCGGCGTCGGGGGCCAGGTGGGCGGGGTCGCGATCGACGACCTCGGCCCGGTCGCGGTGGCCGACCCACAGGCTCTCGGGCTGCTCCTGGTCGAACACCACGGCGGCCCGCTCGCCGTCGAGCTCGAACCACAGCCGGTTCTTGCGCCCGGCCGACACCTGGCTCACGACCAGCGACCCGACGCCGCCCCGGTCGGTCTCGAACAGCAGCACGACGGCGTCCTCGGTGTCGACCGGCCGGCGCTCGGAGGTGCCTCCACCGGTGCTGAAGGTCGCCCCGCCGGGCGCCGCAGCCCGTTCGGGCACCGTGGTGACGGTCCGGGCCAGCAGCCGGGTGATCCGGGAGCCCGAGACGAACTCGACCAGGTCGCACCAGTGGGAGCCGATGTCGGCGAAGGCCCGCGAGGGGCCGCCGAGCGCGGCGTCGACGCGCCAGTTGACGTCGTCGGCGCCCAGCAGCCAGTCCTGCTGGTAGCTGCCGTGCAGCAGCCGGAGCAGCCCGAGCTCGCCGGCGGCGACCCGGGCCCGGGCCTCCCGCGCCGTCGGGTGGAACCGGTACACGAACGGCACGGCGACCACTCGGCCGGCCGCGGCGGCCGCGGCGGCGATGCGGGCCGCGCCCTCGCCGTCGAACGCCACCGGCTTCTCGCAGACGACGTGCTTGCCGGCCGCCAGCGCCTTCAGGGCCAGCGGCTCGTGCAGGTGGTTCGGGGTGCAGATGTGGACCACGTCGACGTCGTCGGCCTCGACCAGCTCCTCGCTGGACGCGAAGGCCCGGTCGGCCCACAGCTCGCTCGCGGCGGCCTCGGCCGAGGCGAGCGTCGAAGCGCTGACGCCGACCAGCCGCGCCCCCGCCAGACGGGCCGAGCGACAGTGCACCCGGCCGATGAACCCCGTGCCGGCGACGGCGGTGCGCAGCCCCTCCATGGCGGGGACCGTACGACAGCCTTTGTTCGTATGACAAGCATCGTTGCCAAACTTCTGCCATAAATTTCCAAGCTTTGACCGTTGACCGAACAAAGTTGTCGTGTTACGACCGTCACATGGCGCCGCGCCCGACGACCAGCTCGCACACCCTCACGCCGGGCGTCCTGTTCCAGCTCGTGCGCGAGGGCCAGGCTGTCAGCCGCGCCGACCTGGCCCGGCTGACGGGCCTCGCCCGGTCGACCGTGTCACACCGCGTCGACGCTCTCCTGCGCCTCGGCCTGCTGGTCGAGCAGGGTGGCGGCACGTCGACCGGGGGCCGACCGCCCACCCGGCTCGCCTTCGACGCCGCCAGCGGCGTGGTCCTCTGCGCCGACCTCGGCGCCACCCACTGCCGCGTCGCCCTCAGCGACCTGGAGTGCACGGTGCTCGCCGAACACCCGGCCGAGATGAACATCGCCAGCGGCCCCGACGTGGTGCTCGCCTGGCTCCAGGACCGCTTCGCCGAGCTGCTCGCCGAGACCGGCCGCACCGCCGCCGACGTGCGCGGCATCGGCATCGGTGTGCCCGGCCCGGTCGAGTTCGCCGCCGGCCGCTCGGTCAGCCCGCCGATCATGCCCGGCTGGGACGGCGTACCCATCCCCGCGGCGTTCGCCGACACCTACCCCGGCGTGCCCGTGCTGGTCGACAACGACGTCAACGTGATGGCGCTCGGCGAGTACTGGGCCAACTGGCGCCAGCGCATCGACGACCTGCTGTTCGTGAAGGTCGCCACCGGCATCGGCTGCGGCATCGTCGCCGGCGGAGCGATCCACCGGGGCGCCGACGGCACCGCCGGCGACCTCGGCCACGTGCAGATCCCCGACGCCGGCGACGTGGTGTGCCGCTGCGGCAACGTCGGCTGCGTCGAGGCCGTGGCCAGCGGCGGGGCGCTCGCCCAGCAGCTCCAGGCCCAGGGCATCGAGGCCGCCGACACCCGCGACGTCGTCGCCCTCGTCCGGGCCGGCAACCAGCAGGCCCTCACCCTCGTGCGCCAGGCCGGGCGGCTGGTCGGCGAGGTGCTGGCCGGCGCGGTCAACTTCTTCAACCCGTCGGTGATCGTCATCGGCGGCGACCTGGCCCAGGCCCACGAGCAGTTCTTCGCCGGCGTGCGCGAGGTCGTCTACCGCCGCTCCACCGCCCTCGCGACCCAGCACCTGGAGGTGGCCCACACCCGGCTCGACGACCGGGCCGGCGTCGTCGGCTGCGCCGTCACCGTGGTCGAGCAGGTGCTCAGCGCCGCCGCCATCGACGCCTCCCTCGCCCCACCCAGCGAGGAGGCCAGCGCATGAGCGACCCGGCCGCCACCTCGCCGCTGCTGGAGGTCCGGGGTCTGGTGAAGCACTACCCCGGCGTGCGGGCGCTCGACGGCGTCGACTTCACCGTCGCTGCCGGCCAGGTGCACTGCCTCGTCGGCCAGAACGGCGCCGGCAAGTCCACGCTCATCAAGTGCATCGCCGGCCTGGTCACGCCGACCGCCGGCCAGATCCTCGTCGAGGGCGCTCCCCTGCCGCTCGGCGACCCGGCCACGGCCCTCGCCCGGGGCGTGGCCACCATCTACCAGGAGCTCGACCTCGTCGACGACCTGACCGTGGCCGACAACCTCTTCCTCGGCCACGAGCTGCGGCGGGGGCCGCTGCTCGACCGGCGGGTCGCCCGGCGCCGGACCACCCAGGTGCTGGAGCGCCTCGGCCACCCCGAGATCCCGCCCCGCCGCCTCGTCGGCAGCCTGCCGCCGGCCGCCAAGCAGCTCGTGTCGATCGCCCGGGCGCTCACCCGCGACGCCCGGCTCCTGATCATGGACGAGCCCTCCGCGGTGCTCGGCCGCCACGAGGTGGAGACGCTGTTCACGGTCATCCGGCGGCTCGCCGCCGAGGGCGTGGGCGTCGTCTACATCTCGCACCGGCTGGAGGAGGTCGGCGGCATCGGCGACACCATCACCGTGCTGCGCGACGGGCGCACGGTGGCATCCGATCTACCGGCGTCGACGACGCGGGCCGACCTGGTCGCCGCCATGGTCGGCCGGCAGTTCGCCGACGTGTTCCCCGAGCGCGACGCCACCCGCACGTTGGGCCCGGTCGTCCTCCGGGTGGAGGGCCTGTCCCGCCCGCCGGCCGTCCACGGCGTGTCGTTCGAGGTGCGCGAGGGCGAGATCCTCGGCATCGGCGGCCTGGTCGGCGCCGGGCGCACCGAGCTGCTGCGGCTGGTCGCCGGCATGGACCACCCCACCGGCGGCACCGTCACCGTCGGCGACCGTCTCCTGCCCCCGGGGCGGCCCGACGTCGCCACCCGCGCCGGCGTCGGCCTGGCGCCCGAGGAGCGCAAGGCCCAGGGCCTGTGGCCCGGGTGGGACCTGGTGCGCAACGTGTCGGTCGCCGACCTGCGCCGTTTCCGCCACCGCGGCCTGCTCGACCGCCGCACCGAGCGCCGCGAGGCCCAGCGCCACCTGCGCGACCTCCAGACCAGCCCCGACGACCCCGACCGGCTGGTCGGCGAGCTGTCGGGCGGCAACCAGCAGAAGGTCGTGCTGGCCCGCTGGCTGCTGCGCCAGTGCCGGGTCCTGCTCCTCGACGAGCCCACCCGCGGCGTCGACGTCGGCGCCAAGGCCGAGATCTACCGGGTCGTCCAGACCCTGGCCGCGGCGGGCCTGGCCGTGGTCGTCGTGTCGTCCGAGCTGGCGGAGCTGGTCGGCCTGTGCGACCGGATCCTGGTGATGGCCGACGGCCGCGCCACCGCCACCCTCGACGCCGCCAGCGCGACCGAGGCCGACCTGCTGCAGCACGCCCTTCCCCTCACCGAGGAGGCCGCCGCACCATGAGCACGCCCGCAACGCTCGACGTGGACGCCGGGAGCGCCGCACCCACACCCCAGGCGTGGCGCCGCATCCAGCTCCAGGAGGCGGCCCTGCCCGTCGTCGTGGTGCTGCTGCTGGTCGCCGGCACCATCACCGACCGCGAGGCCTTCCTCACCCGCGACAACCTCCTCACCGTCCTCACCCAGGTCAGCGTCACCGGCGTCGTCGCCGTCGGCATGACCTTCGTGATCGCCACCGGCGGCATCGACCTGTCGGTCGGCTCGATGCTGGCGGCCGCGTCGATCGCCGGCGGCCTGGCCGGGGAGCAGCAGTCGCTCCCGTTCATGTTCGGTGCCATCGGGTTCGGGCTGCTGCTCGGCCTGGTCAACGGCGTCGCCATCTCCTACGGCCGCATCGTGCCGTTCATCGCCACGCTCGCCATGTTCGCCGGCGCCCGCGGCCTGGCCCTCTGGATGAGCGACAAGACGCCGATCAGCCTGCTCGAGCTCGACATCGTCCGGGACATCGGCCGGGGCAAGACCCTCGGCATCCCCAACGCCGCCCTGGTCTTCGTGGCCGTCACCGTGGGCGGCTGGGTGCTGCTCAACCGCACCCGCTACGGCCGCCACGTCGTCGCCGTCGGTGGCAACCGCGAGGCCGCCCGCATGGCCGGCATCCGGCTGTCGTGGGTCGTCACCAGCGTCTACGTGCTCTCCGGGCTGTGCGTCGGCATCGCCGCCGTGCTGCTGAGCGGGCGCCTCGGCAGCGCCTCACCGGTGTCGGGGAACCTCCTCGAGCTCGACGCCATCGCCGCGGTGGTCATCGGCGGGACGAGCCTCGCCGGCGGCCGGGCCACGATCACCGGCACCTTCCTCGGGGTGATCACGTTCGGCCTCGTGTTCAACCTGCTCAACCTGCTCGACATGCCCAGCGAGCTCCAGCAACTGACCAAGGGCGTGATCATCCTCGCCGCGGCCGCGCTCCAGCGCCGCGACCTCTGAGCACGTCCGGGGCCACCGTCGAAGAAACAAGGGGGATCCCGACAATGCGCAACAGACGACAGCAACGACTTCTCGGTGGGTTGACCGCCATCGCGCTCACGCTCGCCGCCTGCGAGAGCGGCGACGACGACGCCGACTCGGAGGAAGACTCCGAGGAGGCGAGCGGCGGCGGTGCCGTCCAGGAGGGCGAGACGGTCAAGATCGCCTTCAGCGCTCCGGGCGACGACCACGGCTGGCTCGCCGCCCTCACCGAGAACGCCGAGGAGGAGGCGGCGCTCCACGACGACGTCGAGTTCATCCTGCTCGAAGGCACCAACGACTCGGCGGCCCAGGTGTCGCAGGTCGAGCAGCTCATCGCCGACGACCCCGACGTGCTGGTGATCCTGCCCCACGAGGGCGACCCGCTCACCCCCGTGGCCCTGGAGGCGATGGAGCAGGGCATCCCCGTCGTGAACGTCGACCGGGAGTTCTCCACGAAGGCCGCGTACCGGACGTGGATCGGCGGCGACAACTACGGCATCGGCGTCTCGGCCGGGAACTTCCTCGCCGAGCAGCTCGACTGCCAGGGCAACGTGGTGGAGATCCAGGGCATCGCTGGCATCTCGGTCACCGAGCAGCGCTCCGCCGGCTTCGCCGACACCATCGAGCAGCTGTGCGGCGACGGCATCCAGATCGTCGCCCAGCAGCCCGCCGACTTCCTGCCCGACCAGGGCCTCGAGGTGATGGAGGCGATCCTCCAGGCCGAGTCCGACATCGACGCCGTCTACACCCACGACGACGACATGGCGATGGGCGTGGTGTCCGCCATCGAGAACGCCGGCCGCGAGGACGAGATGATCCTCACCGGCGCCGGCGGGTCGAGCGCGGCCATGGAGCGCATCGAGGCGGGCGGGCTCTACGCCGCCACGTTCCTCTACAACCCGTCGATGTCGGCCTCCGCGGTGCGGGTCGCCCGGCTGATCGCCCTCGGTGAGGGCTTCGAGGAGCTGGTCGAGCCCGACGTGCCGAGCCGCATCGAGCTGCCGGCCACCACCGTCACCGCCGACAACGTGGCCGACTTCGCGGAGTTCGGCTTCTAACCCCCGCTTCTGTCTTCGCTCAGTCGGCCATAGCCGACTGAGCGAAGACACAACGGCCTCAGTCGAGGGGGACCGACGCCCGGGTCGTGGTGTAGCGCCAGGCCCGGGCGTCGCTCGTCCACGGGGTGTCCCAGCCGGCCTTGCGGACCAGCTCCCGGACGAAGTCGGCCGGCTCGGGGATCTTCGCCCACACGTCGGGCAGGAAGGTGCCCCGGCGGTCGCCGGCGGTCAGCACCAGGCCGTCGACCCCCGGGCGCAGCGCCGCGGCCACCTCCTCCGGCGACGACGCCCGCAGCAGGTGGGGCGGCGACAGCACCGACACCTCCACGCGGAGCCCCGCCCGGTCGGCGTCGGCCAGGGGCGGGAAGCGGGGGTCCTCGAAGGCGGCACCGCGGGCGTTGCGGGCCACGTCGCGCCACAGCGCCCGGCGGACGTCGAGAGACCCGATGCAGCCCACCAGCTCCGACCCCCGCTCCAGGGTGACGAACGACGCGCCCGGGCTGCGCGCCGCCTCCGGCACCTCGGCGTCGGCCAGCGGGTAGGGGCGGCCGGTGCGCAGCTCGTGGTGGATGGCCCGGGCCGCCAGCTCGGCCAGCCAGCGGGTCTCGTCGGCGCCGACCGGCAGCGGCGGCAGCAGGGCGAACGCCCCGTAGCCGACCACCCGGGTGGTGTCGCCGGCGGTGTCGGCCGAGGTGGTCAGCTCGAGCGACCGGGGCGCCAGGCCCCGGGGCAGCGCCGCGGTGAGCAGGCCGCCGATGGGCAGGTAGCCGCAGGCGTCGTGCGGGCCGATGTCGGCGGGACGGCCCTCCACGATGGCGGTGGAGGTGCGCCGGTCGCGCTCCCGGGCCGTCCGGTCGTCGAGGTAGTGGCTCAGGTCCGACGACACGACGATCGCCGTCTCCGGCCCGCCCCACACGGCGTCGAGCACCCCGGCCAGCAACGCCGCGTCGGCGCCCCCGACCACCAGCGGGACCACCGGCACCGGGCCGAACACCTCCCGGACGAACGGCAGGTGCACCTCGACGCTGTGCTCGGGGGCGTGGGCGTCGTCGGCGATCACCACGCCCGGCAGCTCCGACAGGTCGGCGCAGATCGACACGTCGACCTCCATGTCGCCCAGCGGCGTGGCCCAGGCCCGGGCCGAGCTGAGACCCACGCCCGCCACCCGCACCCGGTGTGCCGGGCCCACCACGACCACCCGCTCGACCTCGCCCCGGCGGGGCAGCATCGACCGGTAGGCGGAGCCGGCGGTCGGGCCCGAGTAGCGGTAGCCGGCGTGGGGGGCGATCACGGCCTTCGGTGCGGGCGCGACGTCGTCGGTCTCCTCCCCCACCCGTCCGATCCGCCCCACGCAGGCGGCGACGGTGTCGCGCAGCTGGCCGGGGTCGGCGGGGTAGAACATCCCGGCGACCGCTGCGGGTCGCACCCCGCCAGCCACTGTCGCCGTCATCGCTCGCTCCCCCTCCGCGCCCCTGCTAATCCCCGTGTGCGGCGAGCCGCACGGGTAGCCGGCGCCGTCCCCAGCGACCGGGTGGTCCGTCGAAGCGCCCGGCGACCAGCGTGCCGCAACCCTGGCAGCGGGCCTCGTCGTCGAGCCGCCAGTCGCCCAGCAGGTGCCAGTCGCGCTCGATCACGCGCTCCCCACAGCCGGGACAGTAGGTGCTGGATGCCTCCACGTCATGGACGTTCCCCACGTAGACGTGGTGCAGACCGTTTCTTTGGCCCCATTCCCGGGCACGGCGCAGCGTCGCCGGCGGCGTGTGGGCGACGTCGGTCATCTTGAAGTCGGGGTGGAAGGCCGTGAAGTGCAGCGGCACGTCGGGCCCGAGGTGCTCGGCGACCCAGGTGGTGAGCCGGTCGAGCTCCTCGTCGCTGTCGTTGCGGTCGGGGATCAGCAGCGTGGTGATCTCGAACCACACGTCGGTCTCGTGGCGCAGGTACTCGAGGGTCTCCAGCACCGGCTCGAGGTGGCCGACGCACACCCGCTTGTAGAACTCCTCGGTGAAGCCCTTGAGGTCGACGTTGGCGGCGTCGAGGTGGGCGTAGAAGTCGCGCCGGGGCTCGGGGTCGATGTAGCCGGCCGTCACCGCCACGGCCTTCACGCCCACCTCATGGCAGGCGTCGGCCACGTCGATGGCGTACTCGAGGAAGATCGTCGGGTCGTTGTAGGTGAAGGCGACGCTGTGGCAGCCCAGCTCCACGGCCGCCTTGGCGATGGCCTCGGGCGACGCCGCGTCGGCCAGGGTGTCCATCTGCTTCGACTTGGAGATGTCCCAGTTCTGGCAGAAGCGACAGGCCAGGTTGCAGCCGGCGGTGCCGAACGACAGCACCGACGTGCCCGGGTAGAAGTGGCTGAGCGGCTTCTTCTCGATCGGGTCGACGCAGTAGCCCGACGAGCGGCCGTAGGTCAGCAGCACCACCTCGTCGCCCACCCGGCCCCGGACGAAGCAGAGCCCCCGCTGCCCCTCCTGCATCCGGCAGTGCCGGGGGCAGACGTCGCACTGCACCCGCCCGTCCGGTAGGCGGTGCCAGTAGGTGGTCGGGAACGTGCCCGCCGCCTCGGCGTTCACGCACCCACCGTAACCCCAAATGCCCAGCCAGGCCCGATGCACCCGGCGGAAGGCGGCGGCCACCGGGGCCGGGTGTGCCAGCTGGTCAGGCTCTCCTCGCCGCGGCGACGAGGGCGGGAGCCGCGAAGCGGACGGTCCCGTCTTCGGCGACGAACCCCCGGAGCTCGGTGCGGGCCGCGGACAGGAGCCGCTCCAGCTGCTCGTCGTCGATCATGTCGGCCAGCGTCCAGCCCTTCACGTCGGTCAGCACCCAGGCGTCGACCGACGCGAACCGGGCCACCCCCGGGTGCTCCCCCACCACCACGTCGGGGAACGCCGCGCCCACCAGGCTCCGCAGCTCGCCGGCGTCGCCGAGGCAGAACGGCGCCCGCAGCGCGTCGGCTGCCTCGGCCCCGAACAGGCGGTCGAGCAGGGCGATCATCGCCGCGTAGCCCGGGCTCCGGTCGGCCGCCGCCCAGGTGCTGAGCACCACCGCTCCCCCGGGCACCAGCACCCGGCGCATCTCCTCCAGCGCCGCCCGCCGGTCGGCCAGGAACATCAGGGCGAACGAGCACACCACCACCTCGAACGAGCCGGTGGCGAAGGGCAGCTCCTCGGCCGCGCCCTGCCGCCACTCGACCTCGGGGCCGACCCGGCGGGCCACGGCCAGCATCCCCTCGTTGACGTCGATGCCGGTCGCCACCGCCGAGCGCCGCTGCGCCGCCCGGGCCAGCGTCCCGGTACCGCAACCCACGTCGAGCACCCGGTCGCCCACGCGCAGGCCCGCGGCGTCGAGCAGCGCCGGGCCCCATTGCCCGAACAGGGCCGGCACGAAGAACTCCTCGTAGACCTCGGCCGCCGTCGCCGTCACCTGGCCGTGCTCTCCGTCTCTGTCCGCCATGCCCCCAGCCTCCCCCTGCCCACCAGGGCCGACCAGCGCGAAAACAGCACTCGACGCCCGACCCCGGGCCTGCGACCCTCGTCCGGTGCGCACCTACCGCCAGTACTGCCCCATCGCCCGGGCCTCCGAGATCGTGGCCGAGCGCTGGACGCCACTCGTCGTGCGGAACCTGCTGTGGGGCGCCACCACGTTCTCCGCCATCGCCCAGGGCGTGCCGACGATGTCCCGGTCGATGCTGATCAAGCGGCTCGGCGAGCTGCAGCGGGCCGGCATCGTGGAGGTGACGCCCAAGCCGACCGGGCACGGGTCGCTCTACACGCTCACCGCCGCCGGGCGCGACCTGGCCGGCGTGGTCGACGCCCTGGCCCAGTGGGGCATCCGCTGGTTGGAGGCCACCTCCGAGCACTCCGATCCCGGCTTCGCCCTGTGGGCCTGGTGCCGGCTCCAGCTCGACCACGAGCGGCTGCCGCCGGGACGGGTGGTGGTGCGGTTCACGTTCCCGGAGGAGCCGCCGTCGAACCGCCGCTACTGGCTGCTGGTCGAACAGGGCGAGGGCGAGCTCTGCTACTCCGACCCGGGCGGCGAGCTCGACGCCGACGTGGTCGCCCGGTCGGACCCGTTCGCCCGCTGGCACCGCGGCGACCTGCCGTGGGCCGACGCCCTGCGCTCCGGCAGCATCACCGTCACCGGCCGAGCGCCGGTCGTGCGGGCGCTGCCCACGTGGAACCGCCACACGCCGGACTTCACCCGGGCGGCCCCGGCGTCATCTCCCGCTCCGGCGCTGGGCTGATCGTCGGCCTCAGGCGTTGACGGCCCGCAGCGTGGCGGTGCCGGACTCCACGACCACCCGGTCGCAGCGGCGGACCACCATCAGGTCGGCCGTGCGGAAGCTGGCCACCCGCGTGCTCCACGAGTCGATCACGTCACGGCCGTCTCCCCTACGGAAGAACGTGGTCATCGGCCCCTCCTGCTGGTAGGCGTCGGCGCCGTCCACCAGCTCGAGCGATCGATCCTGCATCATCACCTCGAACGTCGGCATACCCGCACGGTACGACGACTGCCTTGTGCGCAACGAGCAGGGTAACCCTGTGAATTGCGCGAGTTGTCCACAGCCGTGCGCGATGCTCAGGGGGTGGCGAACCTCGTGACCGACGACCTGGAACCGACCACGCTGACCTGTCCCCGCTGCGGGCACGAGGTCAGCGAACGCTTCTACGGGCCCTGCTCCGTGTGCCGCACCGCGCTGCGCGCCGCCCACTCCGGCGAGGCCCGCGACGTCGAGGTCGCCGCCTACGAGCCGAAGATGAACGTCACCCCCAACGCGGTCGCCACCAAGGACGACTGAGCCCCCGAGCCCCCGAGCGCCGGGACTCAGGGCGTCGGGCTGATCCGGGTGAGGTACGCCGGCTCGAAGTAGCGCTCGGTGTTGGAGATCACCAGGTCCTCGGCGAACCCCGTCTCCGCGAGCTCCCCGCGCAGGTCCTGGCACTGGTCGCCGAACGTCTCGTAGCCGTCGACCCACACCAGGAACACGTCGTTGCCCGCCGCCAGGTCCCGGACCTCGTCGGCGATCCGGACCGGGTCGGCCGCCGCCTGCCGTTCGGCGTAGTCGACCCAGTCGACGCGGGAGGGGTCGTCGAGGCTCGGGTAGCTGACCATCTGCAGACCGTCGGGCAGGTCACGGGAGAAGCCGGGGCCGAGCTGGTCGGGGCAGAACACCACCACGTCGCCGGGCCCGGAGTGCGCCTCGATCTGCGCGGTCAGCTCGGGCGCCTGGGTCCGCTCGAAGTAGTTGTTCCAGGCGATGCCCAGGCCCGACAGCCCTACCAGCGTCACGCCCAGCGCCATGCGGGCGACGCCCGGGAGCAGCGTCAGGCCCACGGCGGTGGCCACCAGCACGAACGGCACGACGACGGCGGCGTAGCGGCTCTGGAACGTCGCCCCCGTGGGGTAGGCCGTGATCGCCCCGACCGCCAGCGTCAACACGGTGACCGCCAGCAGCGGGCGGACCAGCGGTGTCGTGCGCAGGTCGAGCACCACCTCGTGGCCCCGGGCCTGCACCACGAACAGCGCCAGCAGGCACCCCAGCAGCAGCACGAAGCCGTAGAGCATGGCCTCGTAGAGGTTCACGCCGCCGCCGAGGTCCATCAGCATCACCGCCGGGATCGACGGCGGCCGCATCGGGCCGGCCCACGGCGTGCCGGTGTGCTCGGCCTGGTAGAGGAAGCTGGGCAGCCAGGGCAGGAACAGCAGGCCGCCCGCGGCGATCGCCACGATCACCCGCACGGTGGCGGGTCGCTCGTCGGCCGGGCCCCGCCACCAGCGCAGCAGCAGCAGGAGCCCCACGGAGCCCAGCAGCCACATCGACCAGTAGTGGCTCAGCAGCAGCAGCCCCGACAGCACGGCCAGCCCACCCAGGCGCAGCAGGGTCGGGGCGCGCAGGGCGTCGGACAGCACCAGGTAGCCGGCCAGGACCAGCAGCATGACCAGCGCGTACATGCGCGTCTCGCTGGAGTAGCGCACGCAGTAGGGCGACAGCGCCACCACCACCAGCGCCCAGCGGGCGGCGGTCGGGCCACCCAGGCGCCGGCCGGCGATCCAGGCGAGCGGCAGCGTCGCCACGCCGATGACGCCGGACAGCGCCCGCACCGCCACGTCGCCCTCGCCGAAGAGCTCCATCCAGTAGTGCAGCAGCAGGTAGTAGAGGGGCGGGTGGCCGTCGTGCTTCAGGGCCTCGAGCAGGTCGCCCACCGGGAGGTGGGAGATGTTGGCGCTCAGCGCCTCGTCGAGCCACAGCTTCGAGGTGGACACGAAGCGCAACACGATGCCCAGTGCAGTGATCCCGACCAGGACCGACGTGGTGATCCACGGCGGCAGGGACGGCGCGGGCGGGGGTTCCGGCGGGTTGTCGCCGGCGTCGGCGTCCCCCTCGTCCGGCTCGGTGGCGACGAGCGTGCGCATGAGCGGAGGATGCTAATGGTCGGCTCCAGGACGGGCGAGTGATCGCGCGGTCCGTCGCCGCTCGCGGAACCAAGAGCGGCGCGTCCCGTTTCGGTACAGTGGCGCGCCACGCCTCACAGGACGAAGGGGAGCGTTCACCTCGTGAGCGATACACCGATCGACAAAGCCTCGCGCGCGCCTGATCCCGGACAGGTCGTGATCATCGGCGCGGGCCCGGCGGGCCTCACCGCCGCCTACCAGCTGAGCAAGGCGGGCTTCACCAGCACGGTGCTCGAGGCCGACTCCGTCGTCGGCGGCATCAGTCGCACGGTGGTCCGCGACGGGTACCGGTTCGACCTCGGGGGGCACCGCTTCTTCACCAAGGTCACCCCCGTCGAGAACCTGTGGCACGAGATCCTCAGTGACGAGGAGTTCCTGCAGCGCCCTCGCAAGAGCCGCCTCTACTACCGGGGCAAGTTCTACGACTACCCGATCAAGCCGCTGAAAGCCTTGCGCAACCTGGGTTTCGTCGAGGCGCTGCGCTGCGGCTTCTCCTACCTCTGGGCGAAGGTGCGGCCGCCGAAGGACCAGAGCATGTTCGAGGGCTACATGGTCGCGAACTACGGCTGGCGCCTCTACGGCCACTTCTTCAAGGCCTACACCGAGAAGGTGTGGGGGGTTGAGGCGTCGGAGATCTCGGCCGACTGGGGTGCCCAGCGCGTCAAGGGCATGTCGCTGTGGAACGCCGTGTGGGAGCCCGTCCGGTCCCGCTTCCTCGGCGCCCGCCGGAGCAAGACCGACCAGGTCACCAGCCTGATCGAGGAGTTCCAGTACCCGAAGTACGGCCCCGGGATGATGTGGGAGCGGTGCCACGAGCTGGTCGAGTCGGCGGGCACCAAGGTCATCTTCGACACGCCGGTCACCAAGATCCGCCACGCCGATGGCCGGGCCGTGAGCGTGGTGACCGAGTCCGATGGCGTCACCGCCGAGTACGCGGTCGACCACCTCGTGTCGTCGATGCCGTTCTCGCTCCTGCTGAAGGCCATGGACCCGCCGGTGCCGGCCGAGGTGCAGGCCGCGGCCGACGAGCTGCGCTTCCGCGACTTCCTCACGGTGGCGCTGGTCGTCCCCGACGACAAGGTCTCGTGGGACGACAACTGGATCTACATCCACGCCCCCGAGATGCGGACGATGCGCATCCAGAACTTCGGCTCGTGGTCGCCCTTCATGGTGAAGGAGGGCCGCAACGTGCTGGGCCTGGAGTACACGCTGATCGAGGGCGACGACGCGTGGAGCTCGGCCGACGACGACCTCATCGAGCGCGGCAAGTACGAGCTCGACTGGCTGGGCCTGGTCGACAAGGCCGACGTCGAGGCCGGCTACGTGGTCCGCACGCCCAAGGCGTACCCCGTCTACGACGAGGACTACAAGGACAACGTGCTGGTCCTGCGCAAGTGGCTGGAGGACAACACCGTCAACGTCCACCCCGTGGGCCGCTACGGCATGCACCGCTACAACAACCAGGACCACTCGATGTACACGGCGATGCTGACCGTGGAGAACATCCTCGACCCCGACGTGGGGCACGACATCTGGTCGGTGAACGTCGAGGCGGAGTACCACGAGGAAGCGACCGGTGGGGACGACGCAACCTCGTCGAGTTCCGGTTCCTCGGGCACGGGGCGCGATGCCCCCCTCCTCCCGAAGGGTTCGTGACCACCACCGCCACCGAGCTGGCGCGGCCCGACGACGACGACGACGAGCCCGCGGCGTCGGCCCCGGAGTCGGAGGGCACGACGCCGGCCGTCGGGGGATGGCGGTTCAGCCGCTGGCTGACGGTCATCGCGCTCGGCGGCCTCGTCGTCCGGCTGGTCTACCTGCTGGGCTGGAAGGACACGGGGGTCGCCTGGAGCGACGCCTTCTACTACCACGAGGGTGCCAACCTCCTGGCCGACGGGCGGGGCTACGTCCACCCGTTCCAGTGGATCTACGAGGGCTTCGACATCCCGGGGGCCGACCACCCGCCCGGCTACCTCACGGTGCTGGCGGGGGCGTCGGCGCTGGGGTTCCGTTCGTTCCTCGCCCACCAGCTGTTCTCGTGCGTCATCGGGACGCTGGGGGTGGTGGCGTTCGGTTGGCTCGGCCGGCGGGTGGGCGGCGAGCGGGTCGGGCTGCTGACGGCCCTGATCGTCGCCCTGAGCCCCAACGTGTGGTTCCACGACGCCCTGGTGATGTCCGAGTCGCTGGTGGTCGCCACCACCGCCGGGGTGCTGTGGACCGCCTACCGCTGGTGGGACCGGGGGTCGCTGGGGGCCGCGGCGTGGTTCGGCGCCGCCGTGGGGGTCGCCGCCCTGGTGCGCTCGGAGGCGCTGCTGCTGGGGCCGTTCATCGGGGTGCCGCTGGTGTGGTGGCGCTACCGGCCCCGGATCGGTGTGGGGGTGCGACAGCTGGCGTTGGCGGGCGGGCTCGCGGCGCTGCTGGTGGCGCCCTGGATCGGGTACAACGTGGCGCGGTTCGAGCACCCGGTCACGCTGTCGGCCCAGTTCGACCACACGCTGGTGTCGGCCAACTGCGACGACGTCTACTACGGGGAGAACACCGGCTACTGGTCGCGGGCGTGCGTCGCGGCGGTCGAGCCGCTGACCGCGCCGCGGGACGACGCCTCGGAGGAGGGCGTCGTGTACCGGCGCCTGGCCCGGGAGTACGTGGGTGCGCACGAGGGGCGGGCGGCGCTGGTGGCGGCGGCCCGGGTGGGGCGGACGTTCGGGGTCTACCAGCCCGTGAACCAGATCGACCTCGACCTCCTGTCGGACGGCAAGGAGAAGGGCCTGGGCGAGGCGGGGCTGCTGACCTGGTACGTGGTGGCCGTCGCCGGAGCGCTCGGGCTGCTGGGGCTGCGCCGGGCGGGCCGTCCGATCTTCCCGATCGTGGCGGTGGTGGCGGCCACGGCGCTGACGGTCGTCGTCACCTACGGGGCCACCCGGTTCCGCTTCCCCGCCGAGCTGGCGCTGTGCATCCCCGCCGCGGTGTCCCTCGACGCCGCGATCACGGCCTTCCGGGGTTCTTTGAAGAAGAAAGCCGCCAATAGGGTCGAAACCCTTCAAAGTCGTGAGGCCCCGGAGGCGCCCGAGGTGCCGGCGGGGCGGGCGTCGGCGTCGATCACGTTCGCCGGGCTCGACGGGCTGCGGGCCATCGCCGCGCTCGGCGTCCTGGTGTGCCACGTCGGGCTGGCGTCGGGGCAGGTGGCCCGGGGCGGGGGCGACTACCTGGCGCGGGCCGACGTCGGCGTCGCCCTGTTCTTCATGCTCTCCGGGTTCCTGCTGTACCGGCCGTTCGTCAGCAACCGGCTCGACGGGAAGCCCCGGCCCCGGGTCCCCCGCTACCTGCGCCACCGGTTCCTGCGCATCTTCCCCGCGTACTGGCTGGCGCTGACGGTGCTGGCCACGGTGCTCGACGTCCGCCAGCGCACCGACCTCCGCACGCCGTGGGACTTCGCCATGTACTACGGCCTCCTGCAGTCGTACTCGCGGACGACGGCGGTGGGCGGCCTCCAGCAGGCCTGGACGCTGACCAACGAGGTCGCCTTCTACCTGCTCCTGCCGCTGTGGGCGCTGGGCGCCGCGTGGCTGTTCCGCCGGGTGCGGGGGCGGACGGGGCTGGCCGCCGAGGGGCTGGTGCTGGCGGTGGTGGCCGCGGCGTCGCTGGGGTTCCGGGCGTGGGTCGAGTCGGTGGGCGGCAACTCGCTGGCGGGCCACAGCTTCTTCGAGGAGTTCGTGACCGATCCCCGCGTGCACTGGATCACCAGCAACTTCCACATGTTCGTGCCGGGGATGGCGCTCGCGCTCGCCTTCGAGTGGTCGCGGCGGCGGGACCGGCCGTTGGCCGCCCTGGAGCTGGTGCGGCGCCACCCGCTGGTGTGCTGGGGGCTGGCGGCGGTCGCCTTCTGGGCGGTATCCACCCAGGCGGGCCTCGACGTCCTCGGTTCCGACAGCGCCCGGGAGGCCGTCACCAAGGAGCTCCTCTACGCCGCCGTGGGGATCCTGCTGCTGGCACCGGTGGCGCTGGCGGGCGAGACTCTCCCTCGGTCGTTGCGCTGGTTGGGGACGCGCGTGATGGTGACGCTGGGGGTGCTGTCGTACGGCATCTACCTCTGGCACGAGGGGGTGACCGACATCTACCGGGACATGCGCGACATCCAGGCGCCCGACGGCACCTACCTGCTCAGCGGCTGGTTCCCCGCGATGCTCGCCTTCAGCCTGGTCGGTTCGATCCTGCTGGCGGCGATCTCGTACTACCTGGTCGAACGGCCCGCCCTCCTCCTGAAGGACCGCGACCGCAAGCTCTTCTCGAGCTGGCAGCCGGTCCGACTCCCCTGGGACGTCCGAGCTCCCGGAGCCACGACATGACGGTCGACGCCACACCGACAGATACGACAGGCACGACAGCTGCGAAGGACGAGATGGACGAGGTGGTCCCCGACACCGGTGACACCGACGACGGTGGTGGCCGGGGTAGGTGGGCGTGGGTGCCTTCGTGGTGGGTGGTGGCGGTGGTGGTGGGGATCGTCGTCGCGTTGCCGCTGGTGGGGTTCTTCCGGACGCCGGGGGCGCCGTTCGAGGAGGGGTTCATGCTCGTGTTCCCCGAGCGGGTCCTCGAGGGCGACATCCCCAACAAGGACTTCCTCCACCTCTACGGCCCCGGCAGCCTCTGGGCCCTCGCCGGCTTCTACCAGGTGCTCGGCGTCGACCTCTGGGTGGAGCGCCTGGCCGGCCTCCTGCAGTTGCTGGGCGTCATCGTCGGGGTGACCTACGTCGGCTACCGCTGGGGACGCTGGCCGGCGGTCCTCGGCGGGTCGGTCGCCGCCATCCTGATCATGCCGCCCGTCGGCCTCACCGCCCTGGCGTGGGCCGGGGGCATGGCCTTCTCCGTCTGGGCCGTCATCCGCTTGGCCCAGTCGTCTTTGAAGGGAAACGACCCTGATGGGGTCGTTTCCCTTCAAAGAAGTGTGACAGCGGGCCTCTTGGCCGGCGCGGCCCTTTTGTTCCGGCCCGACCAGGTCCTCGCGTTGGGGCTTCCCTTCGGTGCCGCGTTCCTCTGGGGCCTCGACGCCCGAGGCCGCAAGGCCCTCGCCGGCGGCGTCGCCCTCGGCGTCAGCCCCTACCTCCTCCACATGGCGCTGGCCGGGCCCGGCAACGTCGTGAACGGCATGGTCGTCGAGACGGTCTTCGAGCTCCGCCCCGGCCGCACCCTCCCGTTCCCGCCCGACCCCGACAAGTTCACCAGCTTCCTCAACAACGCCCTGCTGTTCCGCAACTGGCCGTGGCCGTTCCCCCACCTCGACCAGCCGCTGCAGGTGTTCCTCTGGGTCCCGATCCTCTTCGCCGTCACGGCGTTCGTCCTCTGGACCGGCCACCGCTCCCGTCGAGCCGGCCGCCCGCACGGCTGGCTCCTCTTCCTCCTCGGCCTCTTCTGCCTCGGCACCATGCCGCAGGTGGTGCAGCGGGTCGACACGGCGCACCTGTCGTGGGTCAGCGCCGTGCCCTTCGGCCTCCTCCCCGCCGCGCTCCTCGAGTGGTACCGCCTGCGCGACGGCCGTCTCCCCGCCGTGAGAGCCGCCCTGCCGCTCGTCCCCCTCGTGGTCATGTTCACGCTGATCCCCCACTACAGCGTGCGCTGGTACGCCGACTACACGGGTCAGTCGTTCGACTACCGGACGGAGGGCATCCAGGCGATCACCAACCGGGACCGCACCTTCTACTACGGCCGGATCGACGCCGCCGACGCCGCCCAGGCCATGATCGACGACATCGAGCAGGTCACCGAGCCCGGTGACCGCCTCATCGTCGGCAGCGGCGACCTCCGCCAGACCCCCTACACCGAGACCTTCTTCTACTACCTGCTCCCTCAGCTCGAGCCGGGCACCCACTACCTGGAGATGGAGCCGGGCATCACCAACACCGAGGACTCCGGCCTCGCCGAGGAGCTGAGCGAGGCCGACGCGTACATCGCCTCCACGCTCTACGACAACTGGGACGAGCCCAACGCCTCGATGGACCTCGGCTCCGACAAGCCGAACCAGGTGATCGCCGACGAGTTCTGCCTCTACGACAGCTACGGCGTCTACCACCCGGCCGACCCCCGCTACGACCGGGGCATGTACGAGCTGTACCTCAAGTGTTGAGCCCCAGCCACCCCGTCTCACGGGCAGACTCGGGCATCGCGAGCTACGGTGCTGCCGCTGGGCTACGGTGCCCCTCCGCCACGGCGGAGTGGCCGTCACGGGGGGACACGAGCCGCTTGACGGACTTTATTTACCGATCGTAGAGCTGGGCAGATGCGCACACTCGTCATCATCCCGACCTTCCTCGAGGCCGACAACATCGCCGAGGTCCTACGGCGGGTCCGCGCTGCGGCACCCCAAGTGGACGTCCTCGTGGTGGACGACAGCAGCCCCGACGGAACGGCCGACCTCGCCAAGACAACCAACGAGGAGCTGGGCCAGATCGACGTCCTGAGCCAACCCGAGAAGAGCGGCCTCGGCGTCGCCTACCGGGCGGGCTTCGGTCGGGCGTTCGAGGACGGCTACGACGTCATCGTCCAGATGGACGCCGACCTGTCGCACCCGCCGGAGAAGCTGCCCGAGCTGCTCGCCCAGATCGAGGCCGGCGCCGACGTCTGCGTCGGGTCCCGCTACATCAAGGGCGGCACCACCCCGCACTGGCCCCGGCGCCGCCGCCTCCTGTCGCGCATCGGCAACACCTACGCCTCGAAGATCCTCGGCCTCGGCGTGCGCGATGCCACCGCCGGCTACCGGGCCTACCGGACGTCGGTCCTCCAGGACATCGACGCCAGCCGCACCAAGGCCACCGGCTACGGCTTCCAGGTGGAGCTGGCCTACCTGGCCCACCGCCGCGGCGCCAAGATCGTCGAGGTGCCGATCACCTTCATGGACCGCGTCCGCGGCGTGTCGAAGATGAGCTGGCACATCATCGGCGAGGCGATGTCGCTGGTCACCTGGTGGGCCATCCGCGACCGCATCCTCCGCCGCAAGCCGGAGCTGACCCCGGCCCCGGCCCCGGCCCCCGCAGCGGCCCCGGCTCCGGCACCGGCTCCGGCTCCCGTCGAAACTTCGACAGAAACGGCGCTCTAGCCACCGTTCCTGTCGAGGTTTCGGACAGGTCGGTCGGCTAGTAGGGCCAGTGCTCGCCGTCGTGGCCGAGGACGCGGGCGACGCGGTTGAGCTTCACGACCATCAGGGCCTTGATCGTCACGTTGCGGAGGAACCACGGCAGCTCGGCGAGCTGGCGGCCCACGTTCCCCACCCGGGCAGCCCCCTTCACCGACACCTTGCGGTACTCGGCCAGGGACCGGGAACGGCCCACGTAGCGCCAGTGCCCCGACGGCGTCAGCGACGAGAGGATCGCCGCGGTCACGCCCACCGACGAGAACGAGTCGTGGATCAGCATCGAGCCGCCCTCCACCACCCGGTTGCCCCACGCCAGGATGTCCTCGCGGGCGGGGCCGAAGCGGTGGGCGCCGTCGATGTGGAGCACGTCGATCTCCCCGTCGACGTCGCCGTGGGCGTCGTGGGAGAACTTGCGGACGTGGCGCACCCGCTCGGCGACACCGGCCTTCTCGAGGTTCCGGAGGAAGACCACGTTGTCCTCCGCCGCCTCGTCCTCGAACCCCTCGATCTCCTGCGGGCCCCGGTCGTTGCCGGCGTGCGGGTCGATCGCCACGATCTCCACGCCGTCGGGGGCGGAGCGGGCGATGGCGATCATCGACCGCCCCCGGAACGACCCGATCTCCACGATCCGCCCCCCGGGCGGAGCGGCCGCGGCCGCGGCCGAGACCCGTTCGACCTGTTCGGGGCTGAACCAACCCTCGACACCCTCGAGTGCTTCGATGAGGTCCGGACTTGCGCTAGACACGATGTGCTCCATGTTCGACGAGTAGAGGCAAGTAAGTAGCTGAAGGACGCTGGTACGAGGGGGCGAGGTTCCGTAGCATACGGGCCACCCGGCGCCTGATCTTCGGGACCGATAGAGCGACCCACCGGGCGCCGGTGCTGCTGGGGGAGGACAACGATCCGTGACCACTGCCGACTTCGACGAGCCTGAGTCCCAGACCGTCGACAAGATCGGAGACCTGGCTGCGTCGGCGGGCATCCGGCGGGTCCACGCCCTGGCGTGGCGCGACCTCGACGACGTCGAAGCCGGCGGGTCGGAGGTCCACATCGACGAGATCGCCAAGCGCTGGGCGGCCGCCGGGGTGGAGGTCACCCTGCGCACGTCGTGGGCGCAGGGCCAGCCCACCGAGACGCTGCGCAGCGGCTACCGGGTCATCCGCCGGGCCGGGCGCTACATGGTGTTCCCCCGGGCCGCCGCCGCCGAGCTGGCCGGCCGCACCGGCCCCCGCGACGCCCTGATCGAGATCTGGAACGGCATGCCGTTCCTCAGCCCCCTGTGGTGCTTCGGCCCCCGCATCGTGTTCCTCCACCACGTGCACGCCGAGATGTGGGGCATGACGCTGCCGCCCGGGATCGCCAGGTGGGGCGAGCTGCTGGAGTCGAAGCTCGCTCCCCCGCTCTACAGCCGCACCCACATCGTCACGCTGTCGGAGTCGTCGAAGCAGGAGATGGTCGAGGACCTCGGCTTCCGCGACGACAAGGTCAGCGTCGTCCACCCCGGCATCGACCCCCGCTTCACCCCCGGCACCGACGACCAGCGGGCCCCCGAGCCGCTCGTGGTCGCGGTCGGCCGGCTGGCGCCCGTGAAGCGCTACGACCTCCTCGTGCGGGCCGCCGCCAAGGCCCGGGAGCAGGTGCCCGGCCTGCGGCTGCACATCGTCGGCGAGGGCTACGAACGCCCGATCGTCGAAGCCGCGGTCGACGAGGTGGGCGGCGGCGACTGGGTCACCCTGCGGGGCTACCTCAGCGACGCCGAGCTGATCGACCTGTACCGCCAGGCCTGGGTCGTGGCGTCGGCGTCGGCGCGCGAGGGTTGGGGGATGACGCTCACGGAGGCCGCCGCCTGCGGGACGCCCGCCGTGGCGACCCGCATCGCCGGCCACGAGGACGCCGTGGTCGACGGCGTGAGCGGCGTGCTCGCCCCCGTCGACGGCGACCTGGGCGCCGTGCAGGCCAACCTGGCCGCGGCATTCGTCGACGTGCTCGGCGACCCCCGTCGCCTCGCCCAGCTCCGCCAGGGCGCGCTCGCCCGGGCCGCGGCGCTGACCTGGGGCCAGACCGCGACGCAGGTCATGCGGATCCTGGCAGCCGAAGTGTCCAGGCGCCGCGGCGCCAGATGAGGAACCCGTTGGCGCGCGCCTCCACGGGCACGACGCTCAAGCTCCACGCCGGCCTGGCCGCCGTCGCCTACCTGCCCCTGCTGCTGACGCGGCCGGGCTGGGTGAGCGCCGACACCAAGACCTACCTGTACCTCGACCCCGCCCGGCTGATGAGCCGCGCCTGGTCGATGTGGGACCCGTCGATCGGCATGGGCACGGTCACCCACCAGAACATCGGCTACCTGTGGCCGATGGGGCCCTTCTACTGGGTCACCGAGAAGCTCGGGTTCCCCGACTGGGTCTCGCAGCGGCTGTGGTGGGGCACGATCATCTTCGCCGCCGGGGCCGGGGTCGCCTACCTGCTCCGGGTCCTCGGCTGGCGGGGGCCGGGCGTGAACGCCGCGGTGTTCGTCTACGCGCTGACGCCGTACCTCCTGACGCTGGTGTCGCGCCTGTCCGCCATCCTGCTGCCGTTCAGCGCGCTCCCCTGGCTCGTCGCCCTCACCATCCAGGCCGTGCGGCACAAGGGCTGGCGCTACCCCGCGCTCTTCGCCCTGGTGGTGACCACCTGCGGTTCGGTGAACGCCACCGCGCTCCTGCTGGTCGGCCTCGCGCCCCTGCTGTGGCTGGTGCACTCGGTGTGGGGTGCCCGCGAGGTCCCACCCCGCACCGCCGTCCGGGCGGCGCTGAAGATCGGCGTGCTGACCGTGCCCCTGTCGGCGTGGTGGATCGCCGGCCTGAGCGTCCAGGGCAGCAACGGCATCGAGATCCTGCGCTACACGGAGACCGCCAAGGTGGTCAGCTCGGCGTCGGTGAGCCACGAGGTGCTGCGGGGCCTCGGCTACTGGTTCTTCTACGGCACCGACCGCCTCGGCCCGTGGATCGAGGCCAGCCGGGGCTACACCCAGTGGCTGCCGCTGGTGCTGCTCACCTACCTCGTCCCGATGAGCGGCATCTGGGGTGCGGTCGTCGCCCGCTGGCGGCACCGGGCCTACTTCGTGCTGCTGGTGCTGATCGGCACGGCGCTGGCGATCGGCGCCTACCCGTGGGACCACGGGCCGCCGTTCGCCCGGATGGTGCAGGCCTTCCAGAGCTCCGACGCCGGCCTGGCGATGCGCAGCCTCCCGCGGGCCGTGCCGCTGGTCGTGCTGGGCATGGCCGTGCTGCTGGGCTCCGGGGTCGCCAGCGTCGCCCGGCGCTGGCCGCACGTGGCCCGACCGTTGGGGTTCGCCGTCCCGCTGGTCGCCGTGCTGTGCCTGCCGCCGCTGTGGATGGGCCAGTTCGTGCCCGACAACCTGCGCCGGCCGTCCGACATCCCCGAGTACTGGAACGAGGCGGCCGCCCATCTCGACGAGCAGGGCAGCGACACCCGCGTCCTGGTCGTCCCCGGCAGCGACTTCGCCAGCTACCGCTGGGGCAACACCGTCGACCCGATCCTGCCCGGGCTCCTCGACCGGCCGTCGGTGCAGCGCGAGCTGATCCCCTACGGGTCACCGGCATCGGCCAACCTGCTCAACGCCTTCGACCTGCGCCTGCAGGAGCGCACCGCGGATCCCGACGCCCTCGCCGCCATCGCCCGCCTGCTGCGGGCCGGCGACGTCCTGGTGCAGAGCGACCTCCAGTACGAGCGCTACAACACCCCACGTCCCCGCAACTTCTGGGACTTCGTGCTGTCGGCCCCCGGCCTGGGCGAGCCGGTGCCGTTCGGGCCATCCGACCCCAACCTCACCGTCGAGGACGTGCAGCTCGACGACGAGCTGCTGCTCGTCACCGACCCCAGCCTCCCCGACCCGCCCGCCGTCGCCGTCCTCCCCGTGGAGGACGCGGTGAAGCTGGTCGAAGCCCAGTCGGCGTCGAACCCGCTGGTGGTGGCGGGCGACGGGGCCGGGCTGGTCGAGGCCGCGGGCGCCGGGCTCATCGACGGCACCGAGCTGATCCGCTACAGCGCCACCCTGGACGACGACGACGTCGCCGCGGCCCTCGAGAACGACGCCGCCCTGCTGATCACCGACTCGAACCGCAAGCGCGGCGAGCGCTGGACCACCGTGCGCCACACCCGCGGCTACACGGAGACGGAGACCGGCGGCCAGCTCGAGACCGACGCGGGCGACAACCGGCTGCCGATCTTCCCCGACGCCGGCAGCGAGTCGCAGACCGTGGTCGACCGGGCCGGCGACGTCGACGCCGAGGCCTCCTCCTACGGCAACCCGATCACGTTCTCGCCCGAGGAGCGGGCCATCCTGGCGGTCGACGGCGATCCGCAGACCGCCTGGCGCACCGGCGCCTTCGTGTCCACCACCGGCGAGCGCCTCGAGCTGACCCTGCGCCGGCCCGCCACCGCCGATCGCCTCCGCCTGCTCCAGCCCATCAAGGGGCCCGCCACCCGGTTCATCACCAAGGTGCGGCTCCACTTCGACGACGGCACCGACGTGGACGTCGACGTCACCGAGCAGTCGCGGACGCAGCCCGGGCAGACTGTGACGCTGCCGTCGCGGCTCACGTTCCAGTCGTTCGAGATCGAGATCCTCGAGGACTCGAAGGGCGTGCTCCCCCGCTACGCCGGGCAGAGCAGCGTCGGGTTCGCCGAGGTCGAGGTGCTGGCCGACGACGAGCCGCCGCTCAACACCCGCCTCCAGGAGGCGGTGCGCCTGCCCACCGACCTGCTCGACGCCGCCGGCCCGGCATCGCTCGACCACCCGCTGGCCGTGCTGCTCACCCGGATCCGCCAAGACCCGCTCGACCCCACCCGGTCCGACGAGGAGCGCGAGCTGCACCGCAAGTTCTCGCTGCCCACCGGGCGCTCCTTCACCCTCACCGGCGAGGCCCGGCTGTCGGGACGGACCGACGCCGAGGTGATCGACTCCCTGGTCGGTCGCCCGCACGACGGCTCGGCCACCTGGGTGCGATCCGTCAGCGACCTGACCGGCACGGTCGGCACGGCGTCGAGCGCCTTCGACGGCGACCCCGCCACCGCGTGGACCACCGTCCGCAGCCGCCCGCTCAACCAGTGGGTGGAGGTGGTGCTGCAGCAGCCCACCACCATCGACCACCTGCCGCTCACCATCGTGACGGACCGCCTCCACTCGGTGCCCACCCAGGTGGAGCTGTGGGTGGACGGCCGGCCGGCGGCCGTGCTCGACGTGGGTGACCTGGAGCGCAGCGACGAGCAGAACGCCACGGTCGACGTCGACCTGGCGCTGCCCGAGGCGGTCACCGGCAGCGAGTTCCGCCTCAAGCTGGTGGGCGTCGACGAGCAGATCACCAACGACTGGGTGAGCGACAACCCGATCGCCCAGCCCGCCGCCATCACCGAGATCGGCCTGCCCGGCCCGAAGGTCCCCGCCCTGCCGGAGACCTTCGACAGCGGCTGCCGCGGCGACCTCCTGGCCGTCGGGCCCACCCGGGTGCCGGTGCGGATCACCGGCCCGATGGACGACGCCATGGCCGGCCGCCCGCTGCCGATCACCACCTGCGACGGCGCCCCGCTGGAGCTGAACGGCGGCGACGTCGAGCTGCTCGCCGAGGACGGCTTCGACAGCGGCATCGACATCGACCAGCTGTCCCTGCGGTCGGCCGCCGGCGGTGCCGCCTCCACCGACACGTCGACGCTGGTGGCGGAGTCGATCCCCGACGACGAGGCCGACGAGGCCGCCGCGTCGCAGCCGACCGTCACCGTCGAGGACGACGACCCCGACCACCTGCGGGTGCAGGTCGAGGGCGCCACCCCGGAGGAGCCGTTCTGGCTGACGCTGGGGCAGAGCTACAACGAGGGCTGGAGCGCCACCATCGACGGCCAGACGCTCGCCGCGCCCGAGCTGGTCGACGGCTTCGCCAACGGCTGGTACGTCGTGCCGACCAGCGAGTCGTTCGAGGTGTCGCTGCGGTTCATGCCCCAGCGAGGGGTGAACGTCGCCATGATCCTGTCGATCCTGACGGGCCTGTTGTGCCTGGTCCTGGTGTTCCGGCGGCCCAAGCTGGCGGTGGTGGCGCCGTCGGCCATGCCCGAGCCCTACTCGCCGATCCTGGCGTTCCGCTACCACGGCGCCCTCCCCAGCCGGACGGCCGCCTGGGTCGCCGGCCTGGCGGTGGGCGTCCTGAGCTGGATCGTGGCGGGCGCGCTCATCGGGCTCGTGGTGGGCGTGGCGGCGGGCATCGGCGCCCGGCACGAGAAGTTCCGCCGCTGGCTGCTGCTGGCCAGCCCGGCGGCGCTGGGCCTGGCGATGCTCTACGTGCTCTACATCCAGGCCCGCTGGGGGCCCGAGCCGAGCTTCGACTGGCCGTGGGAGATGCGCCGGGTGCACCCGTTGGGGTGGCTGGCCGTGCTGTTGCTGGTCGCCGATGTGTTCGTCGGTCGCATATGGCAGTCGCGCAGCACCGAGGTACAGGATTGACAGCGAAGCGGCCCCGGCCGCCTTCACCGCTTGGGGCGGCGGCGGGGTGGTTGGCATGGGGATTGACTGCGCACCTATGAGCGACGGGTTCGTCCTCGGCGTCGACCTGGACGAGGTGTGCGGCGACTACACGGTGGCGTTCCGGGCCGTCGTCGCCGCCGATCGGGGCGTCGACCCCGAGGAGCTGCCGCTCGACCGCTCCTGGAACTTCCGGGAGTGGGGCCTGGCGGCCGACGACTTCGTCCGCCTGCACCAGTCGGCGGTCCTGGAGCACCGCATCTTCCGGTCGATGCCGGTCGTGGACGGGGCGGCCGACGCGCTGTGGCGGCTGTCCGACGCCGGCGTGTGGATCCGCATCATCACCCACCGCCTCTACAACAACTGGGGCCACGCCGTGGCCGTGGGCGACACCGTGGCCTGGCTCGACGCTGTCGGCATCCCCTACCGCGACCTCTGCTTCCTCGGCGCCAAGCCCCAGGTGGAGGCCGACTGCTACATCGACGACGCCCCCCACAACGTCGAGGCGCTGCGGGACACCGGCGCCTACGTGATCGTCTTCGACCGCCCCTACAACCGTGGCATCGACGGTCCCCGGGCGACGACGTGGGCCGACGTCGAGCAGCTGGTGGGCGACCGGATGGCCGCGGCGGGGATCGCCCTGCAGTCGTCCCTCCCGGGCCTCGAGGACACCCCCGACCGCCTCCACCGCCGCCTCAAGAGCTAACCCCGAAATTGCGTGGGAGGCGGCCCCAGAGCGACCACCTCCCACGCAATTTCGGTCACTGGCGGCTTGTCACCGACGCCGGGGGCGGTCCGAAGCGGCGCAGGACGAAGTCGCGCAGGGCGAGGAGTCGGGCCCGGACGTCCCAGTAGGGCCCCCGGCGGTCGGGCTTCACGAGGCCGGTGACCAGGTCGAGGAGGGCCACCACGGTGCGTACGGTTGCGGCGTAGCGGCCGAAGTGGTCGCGGGCGAGCAGCAGGGTGTTGCGCAGCTGCAGGTAGTCGACCACGGCGACATGGGAGCCGACGGTGGCGTTGCGGACCTCCGCTCCCCGCACCACCCCGACCTGCCAGCCCCGGGCCCGGGCCCGCAACGCCAGGTCGGCCTCCTCGCAGTAGGCGAAGTAGCGCTCGTCGAACAGCCCCACGTCCTCCAGGCACTCCCGCCGGGCCACCATCAGCGTGCCGTGCGGGTAGCCGGCCGGCTCCCAGCCGTGGCGCACCCGGGCCCGCTCGGGGATGGCACCGAAGTAGCGGTCGACGACCGGGGTGACGCCGTCGCCCACGTCGGCCGACGCCAGCCCCGACCGGGGTCGCCGCGCCATCTCCGCCAGCAACACCTCCACGCAGTCGGGGGCGGGCCGGGCGTCGTGGGGCGCCACGCCCAGCCAGGGCGCGGGCCCGTGGTCGAGGAACCAGCGGAAGCCGACGTTGGCGGCCGGGCCGAAGCCGAGGTTGGCGCCCTGCTCCAGGAGCACCACCTGGGGCGGGATGCCTTTGCGGACCAGCTCCACGTCGTCGCCCGACGAGCCGTTGTCCACCACCACGATCCGCACGGGGACGCTCTGGTCGAGGAAGCGGGCGACCGTCTCCACCGCGTGCGCCGGCTGGGAGTGGTGGACGATGACCAAGTCGAGAGCCGGGAGCACCGGGTGATTCTTCCCGGTCGGCCCTCGCAACCCCGCACCGGCAACGGGCGTACAGCAACCTGAACGAACTTCTCCCGCTCTTGGCGCCTCCGGCACCGGGCCGCTCGGGCTGGCGGTGCCGGCGACCTAGGTCCGGGCAGCCTCAGTGCGTCACTACTATCGGGCGACCGTGACCGCCACCGTTGACCTCGACGCCGCCCGTCGTCTGCTGGCGTTCTGCGACGCCTCGCCGTCTCCCTTCCACGCCTGCACCACCGCCGCCGCCATGCTCAGCGAGGTCGGCTTCACCCGGTTGGCCGAGGACGCGCCCTGGCCCAGCGGTGCCGGCCGCTGGTTCGTGGTGCGGGGCGGGACGCTGGTGGCCTGGGCGGTCACCGAGGCGCACGACGCCCACGACGGGTTCCGCATCGTCGGCGCCCACACCGACAGCCCCAACCTGCGCATCAAGCCCCGCCCCGACATCGCCCGCGCCGGCGCCCTCCAGCTCGGCGTCGAGGTGTACGGCGGCGCCCTCCAGGCCAGCTGGTTCGACCGCGACCTGGGCCTCTCCGGCCGGGTGGCGATGCGCCGGGAGAGCAGCGGCGTCTACGTCAAGCTGCTGCGGGTCGACCGGCCCATCTGCACGATCCCCCAGCTGGCCATCCACCTCAACCGGGAGGTCAACGCCAAGGGCCTCCACGTGGACCCGCAGGAGGACCTGACCCCCATCTGGGGCCTGGGCGCCGGCGACCAGAACGGCTTCCAGGGCTTCGTCGCCAACGAGCTGGGCGTGACGCCCCACGACGTCCTCGGCTGGGACCTCATGCTCCACGACCTCACGCCCGCGTCGCTCGTCGGGCGCGACCACGAGCTGATCGGGTCGTCGCGGATCGACAACCTGGCGTCGTGCTGGGCCGCGGTCGAGGCGCTGGTCGACGTGGCGCCCCGGCTGACCGGCGGCCCCGTGCCCGTCGTCTGCCTGTTCGACCACGAGGAGATCGGCTCGGTGTCCGACCGGGGCGCCGCCTCGTCGGTCCTGCCGGTGACGCTGGAGCGCACGGTGCTGGCCCGCGGCGGCGACCGGGAGTCGCTGCACCGGGCGATGGCCCGCTCGGCGTGCCTGTCGGCCGACATGGCGCACGCCACGCACCCCAACCACGTCGACAAGCACGACCCGCAGCACCGCATCGCGCTCAACGGCGGGCCGGTGCTGAAGGTGAACGCCAACGTCCGCTACGCCACCGACGCCCCCGGCAGCGCCATGGTCGAGCTGGCGGCCGAGGAGGCGGCGGTGCCGCTGCAGCGCTTCGCGGTCCGCAACGACATCCCGTGCGGCTCTACGATCGGGCCGGTGACGGCGTCGCGCCTGGGCATCACCACCGTCGACGTGGGCATGGCGCAGCTCGCCATGCACGCCGCCCGGGAGCACGCCGGCAGCCACGACCCCGGCTGGTACCGCGGCCTCCTGGGCGCCTTCCTCGCCCCCGCCTGAGCCGCTCACCCGTGCCGACCACCCCGCCGCCGCCCCAGATGGCGAAGGCGGCTGGCGCCGCTTCAACCGTCACTCTCGGAAACGTCGGTTACTGACTGCGCGAACGCGGCCGGATGGTGAGAGGATTCCGGCCGTGGAGGTGGACGAAGCGCGTGCAGTGCTCGGCGTCCTAGCCACCGACGAGTGGTCCGCGGTGCGCCTGGCCTACCGCAAGCTGATACGCGAGCTGCACCCCGACCGGGCCGGGCCGCGCGCCACGGACCGGGCCGCGGAGGTGAACGAGGCCTACGCCGTGCTCAACCGGGCGCTGCACGGCTCCGGCGCCCGCCTGCCCGAACCGCCGCCGCCCCCACCCCGGCCGACCGCCACCGCCGCCCGGCGGATGACCGCCGAGATCGAGGAGGGCCAGCGGCTGCTGATCGGGGCCCCGCCCGAGGAGGCGTTCACCCGGCTGCTGGAAGCCGGCCACGTCGTCGGCCACGTGAGCTACGTCGACCGGAGCTGCGCCATCTTCGAGGTGGTCGTGCAGCACGAGGGCGAGGCGTGCTCGCTGGTGGTGTCGCTGCAGCCGCACGCCGACGGCACCGAGGCGCTGTGCACGCTGGAGTCGATCGAGCGGGTGTACAAGCCGTCGCCCGAGCCGGTGGTGCGCCAGCTGGTCGAGGCCCTCCACACGCCGTGGATCAGCGGTCCGCCGACCTGGTCTCCGTGACGCCATCCTCGCGGCATCCTGTACCCATGACTCAGGTTGACGCCCACGGCAACGAGCTCCCCGCCGACGACGCAGGCTGGCGGGAGCGCCTGACCCCCGAGCAGTTCCAGGTCACCCGGCAGGCCGGCACCGAGCGGGCCTTCACCGGTGCCTACTGGGACACCAAGGACGAGGGCACCTACCGCTGCATCTGCTGCGACGAGGTGCTGTTCACGTCGGACACGAAGTTCGACTCCGGCTCCGGCTGGCCGTCGTTCTGGGAGCCGGCGGAGAGCGACAAGGTGACGCTCCACGTCGACAGCGCCCACGGCATGGTCCGCACCGAGGTGAGCTGCGCCCGCTGCGGCGCCCACCTGGGCCACGTCTTCGAGGACGGCCCCCAGCCGACCGGCCAGCGCTTCTGCATGAACTCCTGCGCCCTGCGCCTGGACCCCCCGGACTGAGCGCTTCTGTCTTCGCTGAGCCCGAGATAGCCGGCTCAGCGAAGACAGAATGGCATGCTTGCGGGCTGTGATCGCGCTCGTCCTGGGAGGCACCCGTTCCGGCAAGTCGGAGTACGCCGAGCGGATGGCGGCGCGCCACCCCGGTGGCGTGACCTACGTGGCCACCGGGATCGCCACCGACGCCGACATGGCCGACCGGATCGCCCGCCACCAGGCCCGCCGCCCGCCGGAGTGGGCGACCGCCGAGGTGGGCACCGACCTGGTCCGCCGGCTCGCCGCCATCGAGGGGTTGGCGCTCGTCGACTCGCTGGGCACGTGGGTGGCGGCCTGCCGCGACCTGACCGTCGACGTGCCGGCGCTGTGCACGGTGCTCCGGGAGCGCACCGACCCCACGATCCTGGTGTCGGAGGAGGTCGGCCTGGGCGTCCATGCGCCCACCGAGGCGGGCCGCCGCTTCGCCGACGCCCTTGGGGAGCTCAACCGGGCGGTCGCCGACGTCGCCGACCAGGCCTTCCTCGTGGTCGCCGGCCGGGCCCTGCCGCTGGTGCCGTGATGCGGGCGGCGCTCGGTTTCCTGACGGCGTTCGGGGGTGCGGCTCCGCCGGACCGCCGGGCCGTGGTGTGGTTCGGGCCGGTCGGCGCCGTGGTGGGGCTCGTGGTGGGCGCCGTGTGGTGGGGCGCGGGCGAGCTGTGGCCGGCGCTGGTGGCGGCGACGCTGGCGGTGGTGGCCGACGCGGCGCTGACCGGGATGCTCCACCTCGACGGCCTGGCCGACACGGCCGACGGGCTCCTGCCCCCGCTCGACCGGGCGCGTCGTCTCGAGGTGATGTCGGATCCCCACGCCGGCGTGTTCGCCGTAGTCGTGGTGCTGCTGGTGCTGGCCCTGCGGGTGGCGGCGCTGGCGGCCCTGGCGCCCGACCCCTGGCTGCTGGCGGGCCTGTGGGGCGGGGCGCGGGCGGCGATGGGCGTGACGCTGGCGTTGGTGCCCTACGCCCGCTCCGGGGGTGGCCTGGCGACGGCCTTCACGGGCACCTCCGCGGTGCCGTCGCTGGTCGTGGGCGCCGCAGCGCTGACACTGGCCGCCGTGGCCGGGGGCTGGCCGGCCGGGCCCGCGGCCGCGGTCGCCCTGGTGATCGGCGCCGGTGCCGTGGTCGGCCTGGCCCGTCGTCGGCTCGGCGGCTTCACCGGCGACGTGCTGGGCGCGGCGGGCGTGGTCGGCGAGACGTGCGCCCTGGTCGTGGCGGCGGCCAAGTGGTGAGGACCCGAGTCGATCGTGGTCGCTCCGGCGAGGACGAGTCGTCTGTGATCGGAGACCGACCAGAAACGACTCGGGCCCGGCTCGGCGACCACAGACGACTCGGGAAGCGGGCGATCGGGGCGGCGCTGGGGATCGTGGCCGACCGGGTGCTGGGCGAGCCTCCGGTGCCCGACGGGCTGCATCCGGTCGCCCTGTTCGGCAGCCTCGCCAACGCCACCGAGGAGAAGCTCTACGCCGACGACCGGGTCCGCGGCGCCGTCTACGCGGGCGTGAACGCCCTGGTGGCAACCACCGTCGGCCGGATCGTCGGCTCCCCCGCCGCGGCCGGCTACCTGGCGACGTCGGGCCGGGCGCTCCACACCGCCGCCCTCGACGTCGGCCGGGCGCTCGGGGACGGCGACCTCGACGCCGCCCGCGAGCTGCTCCCGAACCTGGTGGGCCGCGACCCCGACGGCCTCGACGCCGCCGACATCGCCCGAGCTGCCGTCGAGTCGGTGGCCGAGAACACCACCGACGCCGTCGTCGCCCCCGCGCTGTGGACCGTGGTCGCCGGTGCTCCGGGCGCCTTCCTGCACCGGGCCGGCGACACGCTCGACTCGATGGTCGGCTACCACGACGACCGCTACGAGCGCTTCGGCACCGCCGCCGCCCGCCTCGACGACGCCCTCGCCTGGCTCCCGGCCCGGGCGACGGCCGGCCTGGTCGCCCTGGTGCGCCCGGGGCAGGCCCGTCTTGTCCTGGCGACCGTGCGGGCCGACGCCCCCGGCCACCCCTCCCCCAACGCCGGCGTCGCCGAGGCCGCGTTCGCGGCGGCGCTCGGCGTCCGGCTCGGCGGCACCAACCGCTACGGCGAGGTCGTCGAGGACCGCCCCACGATCGGTGCCGGCCGCGCACCGGGGGCCGCCGACATCGACGCCGCCGTCGCCCTGTCGCGCCACGTCTCCTGGGCGCTGGCCGGGATCCTCGGGACCACCGGCGTGGCCCTCACCGCCGTCACCCGGCGCCGCCGGAGCAAGGAGTGATCCCCCCGGCCGGCGACCACGGCGGCGACGGCGCCCGCATCGCCGCGGCACTCGGCGTCGACCCCGACCAGATCCTCGACCTGTCCGCCAGCCTCAACCCCTTCGCCCCCGACGTCGCCGCCCTCGCCGCCCGGCACCTCGGCGCGCTCCGCCGCTACCCCGACGTCGACCGGGCCGAGGCGCTGCTGGCCGAGGCGATCGACGTCCCCGAAGAGCGCCTGGTCCTCACCGCCGGCGGCGCCCAAGCCATCGCCCTGGTCGCCGAGCACACGGGACACGGGTGGGTCGACGACCCCGAGTTCTCGCTCTACCGCCGCCACATCCCCCACCTCGACCCCACGGCCCCCCGCTGGCGGTCCGACCCGCACAACCCGTCCGGACGGCTGGTCGCCGACGTACAACCCGGTGTGTGGGACGAAGCCTTCCTCCCCCTCAGCGCCGGCACCTGGACCCGCGGCCGCCCCGGCTGGGCGCTCGGGTCGCTGACCAAGGCGTTCGCCTGCCCCGGCCTCCGCCTCGGGTTCGCCGTCGCCCCCACCCCCGGCGACGCCGACGCCCTCCGTCGCCGGCGCCCGATGTGGGCCGTCGACAACCTCGCCTGCGCCCTGCTGCCCGAGCTCCTCGATGCCGCCGACCCGCCCGGCTGGACCAAGCGGATCGCCGACGCCCGGGCCGACACCGCCGCGATCCTGCGCCGGCACGGCTTCGCTCCCGAGCCCTCCGACGCCCCCTGGCTGCTGGTCCCCGAGTCCGCGGGACTCCGCGAGCGGCTGGGACGGCAGGGAGTGGTCATCCGCGAGTGTTCGTCGTTCGGTTTGTGCAACTATTCACGCATTGCCGTGCCAGGCACGGCGGGTATGGAGCGGCTGGACCTTGCACTAGCGGGCGAGAGCGGGGACGCATGAACGAGCAGCTGCCATTCGACGCCATCGTGTTCACGCCGGGCGCCCTGCTCGTCGCGGAGCCGACCCCCGACACCGTCGACCGCAGCATCCCCGGGGCCCGCCGCGCCGTGACCGCCCTCACGCAGTGGAACCTGCCGGTCGCGGTGGTCGCCGAGCCGGGCGTCGCCGCCACCGTCGCCGCCGAGCTGCGGGCCGCCGGCTTCGGCGACCTGCCCATCGTCGGCGACGAGGGCGAGCTGGCCCGCATCGCCCGCACCCTGGTGGTCACCGCCGACTGGGACGACTCGCCGCCGCCCCCCGACGGCAGCCCGCTGCGCGTGCAGGGCGTCGCCAACGTCGTCGGCTGGCTGGCCTCCACCATCGGCCCGTTCCGGGGCGCCGCGATGATGGTCGGCCCGCTCGACGCCGTCGCCGCCGAGGCCGCCTTCGCCCTCCACCTCAACCTCACCAAGCCCCCAGGCTCGCTGGGCCGGCTGGAGGCGCTCGGGGTGCAGCTGTCGGCGATCAGCGGCCAGGTCCCGCCGCCGCTGCCCAAGCCCGCCACCGTCGCCGTGTTCGCCGCCGACCACGGCGTCCACGTGCAGGGCGTATCGCCGTGGCCCCAGGAGGTGACCACCCAGATGGTCGCCAACTTCCTGGCCGGCGGGGCCGCCATCAACGTGCTGGCCCGCCACGCCGGGGCCGACGTGGTGGTGATCGACGTCGGCGTCGCCGGCGACCTCCCGCCCGCCGACCGCCTGGTGAGCCGCAAGGTGGCCCGCGGCACCTACGACCTGGCCGTCGGTCCCGCCATGAGCCGCGACCAGGCCCTCTACGCCCTCGACGTCGGCGCCGAGGTGGCCCTCCACCTGGTCGGCAACGGCGCCCGCTGCCTGCTGACCGGCGACATGGGCATCGCCAACACCACGGCCTCCGCCGCGCTGGTGGTCGCCCTCACCGGACGACGGGCCGGCGACATCACCGGCCGCGGCGCCGGCCTCGCCCCCGACGACGTCCCCCGCAAGGCCACGATCGTCGCCGACGCCGCCGCCCGGGCCGTCCACACCCACCGCGACGACGCCCTCGGCATCCTCGCCGAGGTGGGCGGCTTGGAGCACGCCGCGCTGGCCGGGTTCATCGTCGCCGGCGTCGCCCTCGGGGTGCCGGTGATCGTCGACGGGGTGATCGCGGCGTCGGCCCTGCTGGTGGCCGCCAAGCTGGTGCCGGGCGTCGAAGCCGCCGCGATCGCCGGCCACCGCTCCGTCGAACCGGGCTCCGACGCCGTGCTCCAGGCCCTGGAGATGGCACCGGTCATCGACCTCGACCTGCGGCTCGGCGAGGGCACCGGCGCGGCCCTGGCACTGCCCCTGGTGGAGGCCGCGGCCCGTTTGCTCGCCGAGATGGCTACCTTCGACCAGGCCGGCGTCAGCTCGAAGACGGACCAGATCGACTGATGCGCAGCATGGCGGCCCTCCCCCACCGGCAACGGGGTCGTCGGTACCCTGGTCCGGCCCTCCACCCCCCTTCACCACTGGCAGTCCCGTGAGCGACAACGACAACCGACGGATCTTCATCCCACCCCCCTCGGCTCCGCCCACGAGGACACCACCCCCGCAGTCGCCCCGGCCCGCGCCGCCGCCCGGGATGCGACCGAGCCGTCCGCCGGGGCAGCGCACCATCCCGGCCCCGGGACCCGGCCCTGGTCGTCCCGCCGGTCCCGGCACCCGCCCCTACCCCGGCGGACCGGGTGGCCCCGACGGCCCCGACGGTCCCGGCCTCCCGCCCCGCCGCGGCTCCCGCCCCTGGTACAAGCGCCTGCGCTGGAAGCGGGTGGGCGGCATCTTCGCGGTCTTCCTGATCGTGGTGCTGCTCGGCTCGTGGTGGTACGCCAACAGCATCTTCAACCGCATCGAGAAGGTCGACGTCAGCGCGGCGCAGGCCCACGGCGGGGGCGGCACCAACTACCTGATCGTCGGCTCCGACTCGGCGGACGTGCTCCAGGAGGGCGACCCGGGCTTCGACCCCGCCCGCCCCGACGGTCAGCGCTCCGACACGATGATGCTGCTGCGCTTCGCCGAGGGGAAGGCGAAGATCCTGTCGATCCCCCGCGACCTCTACGTCACCAACGCCGAGACGGGCGGAGAGGGCCGCATCAACGGTGCCTACAACCAGGGCCCGGTCAACCTGATCAACACGATCTCCGAGAACCTCGGGATCCCCATCCACCGCTACATCGAGGTCGACTTCGTGAGCTTCGCCGGCCTCGTCGACGGGCTGGGGGGCGTGACCATCAACTTCCCCCACCCGGCGTCGGACCCCAAGTCGGGCCTCAACGTGACCGAGTCGGGGGCGGTGAAGCTGAACGGCGACCAGGCGCTGGCCTACGTCCGCTCCCGCACCTACACCGAGAACATCAACGGCGAGCTCGTCGTCGACCCGACCGCCGACCTCGGCCGCATCACCCGCCAGCAGGCGTTCCTGCGGGCGGTGTTCTCCAAGCTCGGCAAGAGCAGCAACCCGTGGGCCCTGGCCCGCACGGCCAGCAACGTCGCCGAAGGTCTCCGCATCGACGACGAGATGTCGCTCTGGAACGCCATCACCTTCGCCTGGAAGCTGCGCGGCCTGGAGCCGCAACCCCTCGCTCTGGAGGTCGTCGGCGAGCGGCGGGGCGGTGCGGCGGTCCTCATCCTCCAGGAGGAGGCGTCCGAGGCCGTGCTGGCGCAGTTCCGCTAGCACCGGCACGGTGAGTGACGTTCGTGTCAGCGGTTCGCGCCCGGTGTGTTGAGGCACATGCAACCAGGCACGTGCTAAGGCCCCGTTAAGGCACCTGGGTTCTGCTGTCGGGGCCGCCGCCCTGGGTTGGGGTATTCGTACCGCCTCACCGGCTCAGGGCGGTGGTTTTGTGAGCCTGACGGCGCCTCACGCGGCTTCGCCGATGACACGGCGACGGAGCTGCTCCGTCGCCGCCGACGGCAGCGCCCCCAGGTCGACCAGCATGGCGCTGCCGAGGTCGAGCAGGCGCCGGGCCGCCGACCGGTCGCCCCGGGCCAGCGCCCCGCCCACCAGCACCGCGTAGGCCGCCTCCGACCAGCGGTCGACCACCAGCGCCCGCTGCGCCACCGCCTCGGCGGCGTCGACGTCGCCCCGGCCCAGCAGCAGCTCTCCCGCCCGCACCGCCGCGGCCACGAACCGCGACCGGTAGTGCTCCCGCTCGAGGGCGAACCAGTCGGCCTCGGGCAGGTCGACGTAGAGGTCGTCGCGGTAGAGGGCCACGGTCGCCAGGTGGTGCTCCAGCGCCAGCGACGGCGCGCCGTCGGACTCGGCCCGGGCCGCCGAGGCGACGTGGGCGTCGAACTCGTCGACGTCGATGTGCAGGTGGGCGCCGGTCACCAGCTCCACGGCGTTGCCCTCCAGCCGCACCAGGTAGGCCGGCTCGCCCCGCGCCCGCCACGGCTCCAGCAGCCGCAGCAGGTGGTTGAGGGTCACGCCCAGGTTGTTCGACGCGGCGCGCTCGTCGAGGTCGGGCCACAGCGTGGCCGTGATCGCGGCCCGGGTGGTCCGGCGGTGCGCCACCAGGAACGCCAGCAGCTCCTGGAGCCGCAGCCGGCGCAGGTCCGGCGAGTCGACCTCGGCGCCGTCGGGGCCCTCGCGCCGCAGCGACAGCGACCCCAGAACCCCCAGGTAGGCGGCCTGTTGCGGCGGCGCCGGCACCGACCCCAACAGTGACCTCGCCGCCTTGGCCAGCCGCGCGCCGTCGCCCCGCCGGCGCGCCAGGTCGCGCACCGCGTCACGGCCCGGCGGCCCCAGGAAGTCGAGCAGCTGGCGGCCCTCCGGTCGGCCCACCGCCGCCAGCCCGACCGCCAGCTCGGCCGCGAACCGGTGGTGTAGCGCCGCGCGGACCACGCCGAGGTTGGGCAGGTCGAGGCCCCGCAGGTGCGCCGGGTCGCCGCTCTCCCGCAGGACCACGACGGCCGCCGCCAGCGACCGGGCCGTCGCCAGGTGACCCCGGAGGTCGCGGGCGTCCCACACGGGCCGGGCGGTGGGGACCAGCACGTAGCTCAGGTTCAGCATCTGGCGCCACCAGCGGCGATGCGTGCTCTCGTCCACCCGGTAGTGGTCGACCGCCTTCTGCATGGTGACCAGCGCACCGGGCTCGTCGCCCTCGGCCAGGTGCAGCGACGTGGCGGCCATCGCCTGGTGCACGGACAGGTCGCCGGCCTTCGCCGGTGGCGCCGCGGCGATGCCCTCGTCGAGGCAGGCGCGGCCGGCGACGGCGTTGCCGGTGTGCGAGTAGGCCAGGCTGGCCGTGGTCATCCCCAGCGACAGGCTGTAGGTCACGCCGAAGCTCCGGCCCGCGGCGATGACCGCCGGCGTGCGGTCGAGCACCGCGTCGCAGTGGCCGGTCGCCCACAGGGTCATCAGCTCCAGGGTCTCCACCACGTAGCCCATCGCCGGATCCGCGGTGGCCAGGCTGTCGACGATGATGCGGGTCGCCGCCGCCTGGCCGATGTACAGGCGGGTGATGCCCTCGTACCAGCGGGCGAGGGTCTCCCAGCCCGGGTCCAGGACGCCCGGCTCGATGCGGCCCAGCAGGCCCAGCAGGGTGTCGTCGTCGCCGCTCATGTCGGCGACCAGCGCCCAACCGATCGTCGCCATGGCGCCGGCCTTGGGGTGGCCGCTCTTCTCCAGCTCGAACACCCGCAGCGACAGCTTGGCGAGCAGGTCGGCGTCCTGCCACCACCAGGCCAGCCGGCCGATCTGGCCGATGGCGGTGAGCTCGGCGTCGACGTCGCCGGCGGCCCGGTAGAGCCCGGCGGCATGGCGCAGGGGCTCGATCGCCTCGAACGGCGCCGTGTAGGCCAGGTGCAGGCCGGTGGCGAGCCGTCCCGCCGTCGACGTGCGCACCGACTCGGGGCTGGATGCGAGCCAGCGGCCCAGCTGGTTGGCCTCCAGCGAGTCGACCGCCAGGCAGGCGGCCCGCAGCACGGTGGGCGCCAGGTCCCACAGCTGGGTGTCGGCGACCATGGTCAGCGCCTCGTCGAAGCGACCCCGGTCCACCAGGTGCTCGACCGCCCGCCGGCGCACCTGGCCCCGGTCGACCGGCTCGAGCGACAGGCCGGCGACGTCGTGCCAGAGGGCGTGGGGGACGTGCCAGCCGTCGGCGTTGCGGGCCACCAGCGGCACGCCCCGGAGGGACTCCCGCAGGTCGACGGGGGCGTTCACCGCCGCCGAGGCGAGGGCGTCGTCGGCGCCGCCCAGGTCGCACAGCACCGCCAGCACGTGGCGCCGCAGGGTGCCGAGCGGCTCCAGCACCTCCTCCCACAGGTAGGCGCCGGACACCTGGGCGTCGACGCTGGCGACCAGCTCGGCCATCGCCGGCCACCCGCCGGTGCGCCGGAAGCGGTCCGGGTCGACGCCGCGCTGCTCGGCGAACCGGGCCAGCTCGACCTCGTCGAAGCGCAGCTCCTCCTCCCGCAGCCACAGCACGCCGCCCTGGGTGTCGAGGCGGGTGAGGGGGACCGGCGGGTCGCTGCGGCCGGCCAGCACCAGGTGCCCGTTCGCCGGCAACCGGGTCACCAGCTCGGCCAGCCACTCGGCGCCGGACGACCCCGGGGGCAGCAGGTGGACGTCGTCGAGCAGCAGGCAGGCCTGGCTGGGCGACCTGTGCCACAGCGCGTCGGCGACCGCCGAGGGCTGGGGCATGACGTCGGTCTCGATGAGGGCCGTCTCGCTGCGGCGGTCGTGCTGGGCCACGGCGTCGGCGACGACCCGGGCGAGCCGCTCGCCGTCCGCGTCGTGGGGCTCGAGGCCCACCCAGACGTCCTCACCCCGGGGGGCGAGGCGGTTCTCGGCCAGCGCCTGAGCCAGCAGGGTGGTCTTCCCGAGGCCGGGACCACCGGTCAGCGAGGTGACGCGGTGGTCCCAACGGGCCGCCAGCGCCTTGAGGAGGCGCGGGCGCAGCAGCATGTCCGGCCGTGACTCAGGCGGCACCCGCCGGAACGAACGTGTCATCCGCCCTTGAAAATAGGGCCAATCCGACGTCCCGTGTCGGCGGTCGTACGGTGCGTTCTGTCGTTGTCGGGACTATCCGGCGGTATCGGGGTGTCGGTGGGTGGGTGTCGCGGCCGGCGGGACGTGGTCGTCGTGGCCGTCGTCGCCCATGTCGTCCCCGGGATCGTGGCCCGGATCGTGCGGCGCCTGCGGGTCGTTAGGGTGCTCCGGGTGCTGCGGATCGTGCGGCGCCTCGGGATCGTGCGGCGCCTCGGGATCGTGCGGGCCCTCGGGATCGTGTGGCGCCTCGGGGTCGTGTGGCGCCTCGGGCTCGTGCGGCTCCTCGGGGTCGTGTGGCTCGTGCGGGTCCTCGGGGTCCTCCGGCATGTGGCCGCCGTGGACGTCGCAGTGCAGGCCGCCGATGTCGACCCCGCCGAAGCGGTGGTCGCACTCGTTGTCCTCGATCCACACGTGCATCATCGGCGGCCGGTCGAACGGCACGCCCGAGCTGCACTGGCCGCCCGACGACAGGCCGGCGAAGCGGTGCTGCTCGTTGATGCAGATGTCGGCGTGGGTGTGCCAGCCCGGGTACCAGGCCAGGTCGGCCGGGATGTTGGTGGCGTCGAACTGGGTCGGCAGGAAGAACATCGCCGAGACCAGCGTGGTCTCCTGCTGCTGGGTCTCGTCGTTCCAGGTGCGCTGGTAGACGAGCGACTCCGGGTGCTCCGGGTCGAGGATGTGCCCGTCGTCGAGCCACTCCCAGTTGATGTAGTGGTCGTAGCCGCCCGGGGCGGTCACGCCGAAGTCGTAGAAGCCCTCGGGCAGGTCGGCCGGGTCGGCGAAGGCGGGCAGCTCCGCCTCGGTGCGGTCGATGAGGTCGAGCAGGATCTCGATCTCCTCGTGCGTCCATTCACCCGGCGGGACCAGCCCGTCGCCGTGCCCGGGTTCGTGCGGGTCCTCCTGGGCCAGCGCCGTGCCCGGCAGCCCCACAGCTGCCACCGCCACAACCGCGACCGCCAACGCCCGCGCCAACCCGCCCCCGGAAAGGAGTCGTGGTGCCATCTGATTTCCCCCCTGTATCTCGCCCGAGGTGTACCACACCCTCGACGCCGAAGTGCCTCGCCTGGTTCCGAAGACCTGCTTAGGCTGACGCCATGCGCAGCGCCGACACCTCACCGGAGATCTACGCCCGGCAGATCGAGGTGTACCGGTCGATGTCGCCCGAACGCCGTCTGGTGATCGCTCTCGAGCTCTCCGAAGACGTCTGGACGCTCGCCGAGCACGGGATCCGTACCCGCCACCCGAACTACGACGAGTCCCAGGTCCGCTGGGCGCTCCGGAAACTGCGGCTGGGCGAGGCGACCTTCCGCAAGGTCTGGCCCGACGCCCCCTTGTTGGCTCCGTGAGGGCTCCCGACCTGCTCTCCGAGGTTGGCGCGTGGAGATCTACGTCGCCACGGCGGAGGACACCGTGTTGGCCAAGTTGGAGTGGGCGGCGATGGGGGGTCCGATCGGCAGGTTGCTGACGCGGCGACCGTGCTGGCGGTGGGTGGGGAGGCACTCGACCGGGAGCACCTTGACCGGTGGGCTGACGTACTCAGGGTGGTGGAGCTGCTGGAGCGGGCGCGGCAGGGTGACCCGGAGCGTCGCGGTCGTCGGCGACGGGGTCAACCTGGCGGCGGTTCTTGGCCACCTTGAGCTCGGTCATGTAGCCCAGACCAAGAACTGTGACTCGACGATACGAGTACTGCGATGGACGAACGAGTCGCTCAAGCGAGCGACGCCAACGGCCTGAACTGCGCGTCGGAGAAGGGTTCGTAGCCAGGTGGCCAAGGAGCATCTAGACGGCAAAGGAGGCGGAGATGCGGTGCCGTTGTCTCGTCGTTGACGTGCTCGACCAGGATCTCTGGGTCGGAACCGTTTAGATCGCGAAGCTCGTGGATGTGCTCGAGGAGATAGTCGGGGACGTATCCGACGGAGCGTCCGTCGCTGACTCGCATCAGCATGGCCCGAGGGTTGAAGTCATTCATCGGGTCGAGGGTCAGCACGAGTCGATCCCCCGGTACCAGGTCAGCGACTGCTTGCTCAGCACCCTCGATGTGCCGGATACCTCGAGCGAAGAAGAGACAAGTCGTTCGGTTCTCCGCTGTCCGCACAGGTCCCGAGAAGACCTCGATCCGATCGGTGGCACGCACGCCTCCGCTACGGGCCATGACCTCGAAGGGATCCGCATCGCCATCGAGGTCGACGCGATGAGCAAGGAGGTCGAAGTCCGGTCGGCTCCGAGGCATAACACGGTTAGCGAACACAGGGAACAGCGATCGGCTCTCGTAACGCCTGTGCAGCTCTGGCAAGCCAGGTAGCGGCCTGAACTCGGGGAGTTGCTCGGCCAGCTTCAGATAGGCGAAGAGGAACCGCTCGCCTTCTGCACCTCGACGTCGAACAAGCATGCCGATCGGATGGATCGAGCCGATCGGGTCGCGCCAGGACACGTAGAGACGACGCTCGGTCGAGCCGTGTTCGCTGGTCATGTACTCAGACTACGAAAGCCCTGTGACAATTTGGCGTGATTCTCCTGGTAGAGACTCGAAGCAAAGGCTCGAGCCGTCTCGCTCATGCTGCTGGCAGGGACCCGGTGCAGGACATCATCGATGGACTCCAAGGACGTCACCCGGGTGATCCAGTGCTGTCGAGTCTCTGGATCCAGTTGGGCGAGGAGATCGAGGGCGGCATCGGCTGTGTGCGGGCGATCGTCGAACTTCGTACGGGTCCGGGAGGCAAAGGCCTGGACTGTGCGGTTGATGTCGCGGCCTTCCAGAAGCTCGGCCCGCTGGTCATCGTCGAGCAGGAATCCCAAGCTGGAGGCGTGGTCGAAACTTGGAGCGAGTCGGTCCGGATCACCCGTGCGACGGATGACTCCCCAATTCTCGATGTGACGATCGGTGTTGCCGACGAGTGCATCGAGAACCAGGTAGCCGGCGAACCAGTCGATAGCAGTTGGCAACGCATGGTGATCGTCCGGCGGCGCCACGTCCGAGAGAACCGACATCACCGTCCCAACCGTGTAGGTCGGGGCGCTACACGGATCGTTCTGCTGCGCGAGGAGCTCGTTGCCATGAACCAGTCCCTCGGAGCTGTTCACGAAACGTCGGCTGACAACGCCGAGACGTCCGTGGTGGGAGGCAAGCTCGACCTCGGCAACTGGAATGCCGAGAGCTCGCCCGACCTCGCACGCGATTCGCTCGGACCAGTCATCGCCCTTTCGGTAGGGGTCCCCGCCTTTGCCGACGTTCCAGGTCGACTCCTTCCATAGCCAGAGCCCACCATCGGAAGGGCGGGCCAGCCATTGCTTCGGCTTGGTGCCGAGTTGCTCCTCCCTGGCGGGTGGCCAGCCTGATACGTCAATGATGAGGAACGGCATCGTGGCCTCTGAACAGTTCCTGGGATGGGCCGTGAGCTGGCTCGTACCAGGTCAACTGGTCCGGACGATGCACCCTACAGGCGGGCACTGTCACGACCCGACAGGCCATCGAGGCTTAGGCCCGTTGACACCACGTGCGCTATCCGCCCCGACCCCGGCCTTCGTTGGGCATCCGGACGGGCCGAGCGGGCTACTCAGGGGGCGGCGAGGCAGAGCTCGTTGCCCTCGGGGTCCTGGAGGGTGCCCCAGTAGACGCCGAACTCCTCCTTGGGGTCGCGCAGCACGGTGGCTCCCAGGCCGACGAGGCGGTCGACCTCGCTCTGGACCCCGTCCCGGTCGTCGGCGTGGAGGTCGACGTGGCAGCGGTTCTTGGCGACCTTGGGCTCCGGGACCTTGGTGAACAGCCAGCCCTGACCGCCCGTGCCATGGGAGCCGGCGCCGATGGAGGCGAAGTCCTCGCTCGCGTCGGCGTCGAGCGGACGGTCGAGCACCGCCGACCAGAAGGTGGCGACCTTCAGCGCGTCGTCGCAGTCGAAGGACACGTTGGCGAGTTGCAGCGTCATACCGCCACCCTCCGGGCTCTCCCAGGGGGAGGGTCAAGCGGGAGAGCGAGGAATCTTGTTTCCGGCCTCGGGCCAGGGGTAGCCAACCGTCGACAGCGAGCCCGCCATGCTGTCACGCCGACGGTGGAGAAGGACCCGCCCCCTCCCTGTCGGCACACCGATGTGAAGGGCCCCCGTCCTCCGCCGGGACGGGGTCCTTCGCGTCGGACCCCCAGACGCGAGCCTCAGTCCTCCACGAGGACGCAGCGGGTGCCGCGGTAGATCGTGGCCATGCACTTGTTGCAGTGCACGCACAGCGACTCGCCGGTCGCGCCCTCCTGCCAGCGCCGCAGCAGGTCGGGCTCCCGCAACAGCGCCCGGCCCATGGCGACGAAGTCGAAGCCCTCGTCGAGCGCCAGGCGCACCGTGTCGAGCCGGTTGATGCCCCCGAGCAGCACCAGCGGCAGCCCGACGGCGGCCCTGAACTGCCGGGCGTAGGGCAGCAGGTAGGCCTCCTCGAACGGGTACGACTTCAGGAACCTCGCCCCCACCAGCCGGAACGCCGGCCGGATCAGCTTCGGCATCGTCCGGGCCATCTCGGCCATCGGCGCCTCGCCCCGGAACAGGTACATCGGGTTCTGGAGCGAGCTGCCGGCGGTCAGCTCCAGGGCGTGGGCGGCCCCGTCGGCCTCCAGCATCCGGGCCACGGCGACGCTCTCGTCGAGCCACAGCCCGCCCGGCACGCCGTCGGCCATGTTGAGCTTGACCAGCACCGCCACCCCGTCACCCACGGCCGATCGCACGGCCCGCACCACCTCGAGCGGGAACCGGGCCCGGTTCTCCAGCGACCCGCCCCACTCGTCGGTCCGCTTGTTGAGCGAAGGGCTCAGGAACTCGCTGAGCAGGTAGCCGTGGCCCATGTGGACCTCGACGGCGTCGAACCCGGCGTCGGCCACCAGGCGGGCGGACCGGGCGAAGTCGTCGACCACCCGGACGATCTGGTCGACGCCGATCTGCCGGGTCCGCCGCATGGCCAGCGGGCTGAACACCGGCGACGGCGACACGCCCCGGTGCCCGGTCGCCGCGGCCACGGCGCCGGCATGGCCCAGCTGGGCCGACACCGCCGCCCCCTCGGCGTGCACGGCCTCGGCGAGGTGGGCCAGGCCCGGCGCCATCTCCGGGATGATCACGATCTCGTTGGGGGTGGCGCAGCCGTCGGGCGACACGGCGCAGAACGCCAGCGTCGTCATCCCCACTCCCCCGGCCGCGACCACCCGGTGGAACTCCACCAGCCGGTCGTTCACCACGTGCTTCCGGGTCAGCCCCTCGAAGGTGGCGGCCTTGATCACCCGGTTGCGCAGAGTCAGCGGCCCCAGCGGTGCCGGAGCGAACGGCTCGACGGCAGTGGCAGCGGCAACGCCGCCGGTGGCGGAAGCGGTCATGTGGTCCCCCTGGTCAGAGCGAAGCGACTAGCCCCCGGTGGTGATCGGCCAGTGGATCTCGGTGCGGAAGCGCCCGGGGTCGTCGGTCTGGTCGTAGCTCACCACGTAGATCTCTCGCACGGGCAGGTCGGCCGGCGTGGCGTTCTCGGCCACCCAGCCTCCCAGCCGCCGGTACTGCTCGGAGATCGTGTCGTACGGCCCCAGGTGGGTCGCCACGGCCACCCGCGCCGCCGGCACCTCGCCCAGGAACACGTCACCGCGGTCGTCGGGCAGGCCCACGGGCGCCGGCAGCGGCAGGTACGCCTCGACGTCCTCGGCGTCGTCGTCGACGATCTCCGGCGGGTAGAGCCCACCCGGCGGCCCCGACGGCGACACCCCCAGCCGCGCCGCCATCCGCTCCAGCTCGTCGTAGGCATGGCCCAGGAACGACGCGAACGTCGCCTCGCTGACCCGCCCCCGGCGGCTGAGCGTGTGCACCGCACCCTCGTCCCGGACGTGCACCGGCGTGTGCGCCTCGGGGTGCGTGGCGGTGTCCTGCAGCTCGGTGACGATGCGGGCGACGTCGTCGAGCCGGGACTGCATCCGGGCGGTGTGCTCGGACAGCAGCCGGCGGGTCACCTCGGGGTCGCGGGCGGTCACGATCTGGCGCACCTGCTCGAGCGGCAGGTCGAGCTGCCGCAGCCGCAGCACCACGGCGGCGTCGGTGAGCTGCGACGAGTGGTACACCCGGTAGCCCGTGCGGGGGTCGACCTGGGCGGGCACGAGGATGCCGGCCTCGTGGTAGGCCCGCAGCGTCTTCACCGACAGCAGGCTCGCCCGGGAGAAGGTCCCGATGGTCATCGACCCGTCGCTCATGGCCGACAACGTAGGCGCCTCCCCCTGGGGGAGGGTCAAGGAGGCCCCAGCAGCACCGACGGGTTGAGGATGCCGTCGGGGTCGAGGGCGGCCTTGATGGCGCGCATGGCGGACAGCTCGTCGGGGCTGCGGTCGCGGGCCAGCCAGCGCTGCTTGGCGATGCCGATGCCGTGCTCGGCGCTGATCGACCCGCCCCGCGCCACCACCAGCCCCAGCACCAGGTCGTCGAGCTCCTCGCCCGAATCGGCGCCGGCGGTCTCCGGCAGCACGACGTTGACGTGGACGTTCCCGTCGCCGACGTGGCCGAACAGCAGCGTCACCGCGTCCGGCCACCGCGCTGCCACCTCGGCCCGCACGTCGACGCAGAACTCGGCGAACGCCGCGGTGGGCAGGGTGACGTCGAGCTTGTGGACCACACCGAACGTCGCCCCGACCTCGGAGTGGGCTTCGCGGAACCGCCACAGCCGGGCACGGTCGGGACCGGACGTGGCGACGGCCGCGTCGAGCACGTCGGCGTTGGCGAGCGCCCGGGCCAGGCCCTCGGTCGGGTCGTCGGCGCCCTCCACCTCGACCAGGAGGAACGCTCCGGCGTCGGGAGCGACGGGTGGGGGCACGCCGAGGTGGTCGGCGACCAGGCGGAAGTTGTCGCCGTCCATCAGCTCCAGCGCCTGCACGCCCGGCAGGTGCCGTCGCAGCCCCGCGGCCAGGGCCACCGCCGTCGCCACGGAGTCGACCGCCAGCAGGCCGACCACCTGCTCCCCGGGCGGCGGGACCAGCCGCAGCCGCACCTTCGTGACCAGCCCCAACGTGCCCTCGCTGCCGCACAGGAGCTGCGCCAGGTCGTAACCCGTGTTGTCCTTCACCAGCCCCGACAGGCGGCTCACCACGGCACCCGTCCCCAGCACCGCCTCGACGCCGACCACCTGCGACCGCATGGCCCCGAAGCGCACCACGTGCAGCCCGCCGGCGTTGGTCGCCACCATGCCGCCCACGGTCGCCGAGTCGCGGGCGCCCAGGTCGACGCCGAAGCGCAGGCCCGCCGCCCGGGCGTGGGCCTGCAACGCCGCCAGGGTGACGCCGGCCCCGACCGTCACCTGGGCGGCCAGCTCGTCCACCGGGGCCAGCACCGAGAGCCGGCGCAGGTCGACCACCACCTGGTCCGCCGCCTGCGGGATGGCGCCGCCGACCAGCCCCGTGTTGCCGCCCTGGGCCACCAGTGCGACGTGGTAGCGACGGGCGGCGGCGACGAGGCCGGCGACCTCGTCGGTGTCGGCGGGCCGCACCACCCCGCCCGTGCTGCCGGTCCAGCGCCGGGTCCAGTCGACCACGTGTCCGGCGGTGTCGGCCGGGTCGGTGAGCACGTGCCGCTCCCCCACCACCTTGCCGGCCTCCGCGAGGAAGCCGTCGAGGTCGCCGCTACCGCTCATGCCGGCACGATACGGCCCCGCACCTCGCCCAGGGTCAACGTCACGTCGGGGGCGACCGCCGCCGAGCCCCGCAGCGTCACCTCGTCGCCGTCCTCCAGGAACGACCGGGTGGCACCGCCCACCACCAGCGGCTCCGCTCCGCCCCGGGTCAGCTCCAGCAGGCTGCCCTCGCTCCCCCGGGTCGGCCCCGACACCGTGCCCGAGGCCAGCAGGTCGCCGTTGCGCAGGTGCGCCCCGTTCGACGTCAGGTGGGCGATCTGCTGCGGGAACTGCCAGTACATGTCGGCGAACGACGTGGCGGACACCGTGGCCGGGTCGCCACCGCCGTCAGCCTCGACTCCCGACGGCCGCAGGTCGACGGCGAGGTCGAGCGCCAGGCCCCACGGCTCCTCGGGCACGGGCGCCAGGTGCGGCAGCGGGGGCGGCTCCTGCCGAGGCCCCGGCACGCGGCAGGCCGACAGGGCCGCCAGCGGCGTCACCCAGGCCGACACCGACGTGGCGAACGACTTGCCCAGGAACGGCCCCAGCGGCTGGTACTCCCAGGCCTGGACGTCCCGCGCCGACCAGTCGTTCACCAGCACCACCCCGAACACGTGCGCCGGCGCGGTCGCCACCGTCACCGGCCGGGCCGGCATGCTCGGCACGCCGACGACGAACCCCACCTCCAACTCGATGTCGAGCCGGGCGCTCGGCCCGAACCCCACCGCCCCGTCGGGCCCCGGCCCGAGCTGCCCCGACGGCCGGACCACCGGCGACCCCGACACCACCACCGTCCCTGCCCGCCCGTGGTAGCCGACCGGCAGGTGCCGCCAGTTGGGCAGCAGCGGCTCGGCGTCGGGACGGAACAGCCGGCCCACGTTCGTGGCGTGGTGGATCGAGCTGTAGAAGTCGACGTAGTCGGCCACCGTGAACGGCAGCTGCAGGGCCACGGCATCGAGGGGCAGCAGCGCCGGGCCGACGGCATCCCGGAAGTCGGTGTTGCAGACGAGCTCGGTGAGCGTCTCCCGCACCAGCCGCCAGCGGGCCGGCCCCTCGGCCATGAACCCGTTGAGCGACGGCTGCGCGAACGGCCCGTCGAGCACCCGGTCCTGCGCCAACCGGGCCAGGTCGACCACGTGGTCGCCGATGCGGGCGCCCACCCGCGGCACCCCGCCGGGCTCGGCGAACACGCCGTAGGGCAGGTGCTCCGCCGGGAACCCCGACCCGTCAGCGCCCACCACCCACGACGTCAGCACGCCGGCAAGAACCTCCTCAGAACGTGCACGAGCGACCTGGCCGCGGGGCCTCTCACTGGAGGATGCCCAGGCGGCGGAGGTGTTCGGCGGGCTCGTCGATCGAGCAGGTGCCGATCGAGGCGACGAGCGAGCGGGAGGAGCGGTCGATGCGCCGGATCACCTGGTCGCCCTTCTCCTCCTCGGTGTCGAGCAGGTCGACGAGGGACTCGACGCTCTCGCCCGCCGACGCCGCCGACGCCGCGGCCAGCAGGTTCAGGAACCCGTGCTGGCCCCCCTCCTGACGAAAGGGGTGGTGGAGCCCCGCGGTGGCCTTCAGCGGCACCCGGCGCCGGGCGCAGGCCGTCAGCACCTCGGCCAGGCGGTGCGACGACGGCACCGAGTCGGGCATCAGCCCGCCGCAGCGCACCTTCACGCGGGCGTTGGCCCGGGCGATCTCCTCGACCGCCCGCTCGACGTCGCCCCGCCCCGGCAGCTCGACGTAGCGCACCAGCCGGGCGGCGTCCTCGGGCAGGGCCTGGCCCAGCGGCGCCTCGATCTGCACGACGCCCGGCCGCAGCGTCAGCCGGCGCCGCCACGGCGCCTCACCCTGGTAGGCGACCAGGCTCAGCTCCGGGGGCCGGGGCGCGCCGCCGGCGACGCAGGCCTCCAGCTCGTCGAGACGGGCGATCGGGCACAGGAACGGGCCCACCAACCGGCCGTAACGACCGGTGCGGGACTGCTCGTGCAGCACGAGGGCGTCGCCCATCGCATGGGCCGCCGGCGGGAACAACCCCGCGTCGTCGAAGAGTCGCTCGACGACCGGGACTAGTGATGCCGGCACGGATGCTGACCTCCTACGTGCCTCCGCCTCGAAACGAGGCCCGAAGGTTACCCTCGGGGAGGGAGAAGGTTTGATGACGTACTACCGACGAATTGGTGACATTCCGCCCAAACGGCACACCCAGTTCCGGACGGCCGACGGGGCGCTGTACGCCGAGGAGCTCATGGGGCAGGACGGCTTCTCCGCCGCGTCGGCGCTGCTCTACCACCGTCACGCCCCCACGGCGCTGCTCGGCGCCGACGACGTGGACGAGCCTCCGGGCGACGGCGACGGCGCTGGCCGGGACCTTGAGCCGAACCGGCCCCTCCTCCCCCGCCACCTCCGCACCGGCGACCTCGACGGCGGGGGCGATCTCGTCACCGGCCGCACCGTCCTGCTCGCCAACGACGACCTCCGCCTCGCCGTCGCCGCGCCCACCGAGCCCAGCGGCCTCTACCGCAACGCCACCGGCGACGAGCTGGTGTACCTGCGCCGGGGCGCCCTGCGATTGGAGTCGAGCTTCGGGGTGCTCGACTGCCGGGAGGGCGACTACGTGGTCGTGCCCACCGGCACCACCCACCGCTGGGTGCCGACGTCGCCGGCGGGCGATCCGATCGACGTCCTGGTGGTCGAGGCGCAGGGCCACGTCGGCCCGCCGGCCCGCTACCTGTCGGCCCGGGGCCAGTTCCTGGAGCACAGCCCCTACTGCGAGCGCGACCTGCACGCCCCCACCGAGCCCCTGCTGGCCGACGACGACCCCGCCGATGCCGGGCCGGCCGAGGTCCTCGTCCGGCACCGGGGCGGCCTCACCCGCTACCGCTACGCCCACCACCCGTTCGACGTGGTCGGCTGGGACGGCTGCCTCTACCCCTACCGGTTCTCGATCCACGACTTCGAGCCGATCACCGGCCGGGTCCACCAGCCGCCGCCGGTCCACCAGACCTTCGCCGGCCCCAACTTCGTGGTGTGCAGCTTCGTGCCCCGCAAGCTCGACTACCACCCCCTCGCCGTGCCGGTGCCCTACAACCACTCCAACACCGACAGCGACGAGGTCCTCTACTACTGCGCCGGCAACTTCACGAGCCGCCGGGGGTCGGGCATCGCCGAGGGGTCGATCAGCCTCCACCCCGCCGGCTTCACCCACGGGCCCCAGCCGGGCAGCGTCGAGGCGGGCCTGGGCGAGGAGCGCACCGAGGAGCTGGCGGTGATGGTCGACACCTTCCGCCCGCTGCAGCTGGCCGCCGGCGCCCGGGCCTGCGAGGACCCCGACTACGCCTGGTCCTGGGCGGCCGGTGCCAACTCCGGCGCCACCACGTCGCGGTAGAGGGTGAGGTCGGCGATGTCGCGCTGGGGGAGCGACTCCTCGTAGAGCACCGACCCGAGCTGCACGAACGTGTCCTGGATCCGGTCGGTCGTGCCCGAGCGCACCTCCCAGTCGAACAGCCACGGGGGCGTGGCCCGCAGCTCGTCGGCGGACAGGCCGGTGGCCTCGGCGAGGGCGGCCACCACTTCGTCGTCGGCCTGGTAGTCGTCGGCCAGGTAGGTGTTGACCGTGCGGATGATCGCCCGGACGAAGGCGAGCCCCACCGCCCGGTCGCGGTCGTGGTCGACCAGCCGGGGCGCGAGCACCACCCCGCCCAGCGACTCCGAGGCCGGCAGCGTCGCCACCAGGCGGAACCGGTGGTCACCCTGGACGGAAGGCCACGCCGTGTCGTCGAGCCAGGCGCCGGTCACCTTGCCGTCGCGGAGCAGCGCGGCGGCGTCGGCCCCGCCGGTGAGGTCGATGCGCACCTCGTTGAGCGACAGGTCGTCCTGGCGGAGGACGGCGGTCATCGACGCGGCGGCCGCGTCGTCGATGCCGTCGGGGATGGCGAAGCCCGACCCCTCGAGGTCGTGGTAGCTGTCGGAGGCGCTCATCTTGTCGCCCCGGATCCAGAGGCCCGGCTGCGGCGTCGCCACGTCGTTGGCCCGCCGCGCCAGCGCCCCGCCCAGCACCAGGCGCACGCCCGTGCCGTCGCTCACCTGGTCGAAGAAGGGGGCGTCGAGGTCGCCGACCATCACGTCGATCTCGCCGCGGCCGAGGGCCTGCCACAGCTTCGCGGGGTCCGACTCCTCGACGATCTCGACGTCCAGGTTCTCGGCCGCGAGCTCGTCGAGCCGGTCGGCGAGCAGGACCGGGGCGAGGTCCTCACCGCGGTCCTCGATGCCGACCCGCAGCGTCACCTGGCTCGGCAACGGCTGCGGCTCGGGAAAGCCGGGGGCACAGCGGGCGACGGTGCGGTCGGCGGCCAGGTCGGCCGACTCGGTGGCCGACGCCTCGCCGCAGCCGTCGCCGATGGCCTCATCGGAGGGCACCCGGACCTGCTGCTCGACGGCGACCGGTTCACCCGACGCGGCGTCGTCGTTGCCCTGCTCGTCGCCGATGCTGCACGCCGCCGTGGACGCGAGCGCGAGCGCACCCGCCACCACCAGGCCGATCCACCTGTCGCCCACACGTGCCCGCACGCCCGTCTACTCCCCCGGCTCGACTCAAGGACCTCACCAGCCTGCCCGCTGCGAGCGGGCGTGTCTCAGCCGTTGGCGGCCGGGACCGACGCCAGCGTGTTGTGGACGAAGTCTTCGACTCCGACCTGCAGTTGATCACGGCGGAACAGCTGGCGGGCGACGACGGTGGCTCCCCGCTCCTCCACCACCGCGGCGAGGCGATCGAGCGCCTTGCCGGCGTGGATGGCGTAGGTCATGAACACGGCGGCCCGCTTGCCGTCGATCACGGGCATCCGCTGCAGCTTGGCCTTCCGGCCGGGCCGGTGGCCGAACAGGACCAGCCCGTCGACCCAGGTGCCGACGAACACGACGTCGGCCTCGGCCAGCTCCTTGAGCCCGATGTCGTCGATCGGGAACACCGCCACCTCGGCCCCGGCCTCCCGGGCCGCCTGACCGATCAACTGCGCAGCCCGGGCCGTGTTGCCCGTCATGCTCTCGTAGATCACCACTGCTCGGGTCACGGCGGATCACATTAACGCCCCCGCCGGGGCGGCACGGAGGTGGTCCGGGCGTCACGTGGGGTGGGACTAGGGTCCCGGGGATGCAGATGCCGTACAGGAGGCTCGGGCGTTCAGGGCTCGAGGTGAGTGCGCTGTCGTTCGGGTCGTGGGTCTCGTTCGGCGCCCAGCTCGACAAGGGCCTGGCGCGCGACTGCATGGCCGCCGCCTACGACGGCGGGGTCAACTTCTTCGACAACGCCGAGTCGTACGCCGGCGGTGAGTCGGAGCGGCTGATGGGTCAGGCGATCGCCGAGCTGGGTTGGGCCCGCCACTCCTACGTGATCTCCACCAAGTTCTTCTGGGGCATCCACGACAGCCCCAACATGCGCAGCACCCTGAACCGCAAGTACCTGCTCCAGGCCATCGACGGCTCGCTCGAACGCCTCGGGCTCGACTTCGTCGACCTGATCTTCTGCCACCGGTCCGACCCCGACACCCCGATCGAGGAGACGGTGCGGGCCTGCTCCGACATCGTGTCGTCGGGCAAGGCGCTCTACTGGGGCACGTCCGAGTGGTCGGCCGACGACATCCGGGCCGCCTGGGAGATCGCCGAGCGCCACCACCTGCACAAGCCGGTGATGGAGCAGCCGCAGTACAACATGTTCGAGCGCCGCAAGGTCGAGCGCTCCTACCTGCGCCTCTACGACGACCTCGGCCTCGGCCTCACCACCTGGAGCCCGCTGGCATCGGGCCTGCTCACCGGCAAGTACCTCGGTGGCGACGTGCCCGCCGACAGCCGCGCCGCCCTGCCCGGCTACGAGTGGCTGCGCAACTCGCTCACCAGCGGCCGCTACAACGACCAGATCCGCGCCCTGCAGGGCATCGCCGCCGAGCTGGACGCCTCGCTGGCCCAGCTCGCCATCGCCTGGTGCGCCCACAACCCGCACGTGTCGACGGTGATCACCGGCGCCAGCCGGGTGGAGCAGGTGCGCGAGAACCTGGCCGCGCTCGACGTCCTGGACCGGCTCGACGACACCGTGATGGCCCGCATCGCCGAGGTGATCGGCTGACCCAAACCGCCGCGGCGCGTGGCCGGTATCGGTGGGGGAACCAGGCAAGTCTGTACAGGGCCATCGGGCTCCTGATCGTCGCGGGCGCGGTCACGGCCTACACGGTCGTGTCGGCCGACGCCGACGACGACGCCGGCGTGCGGGTGGGCGGCAGCATCAGCCTCGCTTCCCAGCAGGGCTCGGAGGCCGGCACCGGCGACGCCGATCCCGACGGCCGCGCCGCCGACGGCACCGACTCGGGCGACGTCGACCTGTCCGACCCCGCCGCCGACCCGAACCTGACGCTCGACCCGGCCGCTCCCGACGCAGCCGCGCCGCCCGGCGACCCCGCCGACGACACCGTGCGCCCGCCCAGCGGATCGCCGCCGCCCCCACCCGACACGCCGACCACCGTGCCGCCCACCGCGGTCGACCTGCCGATCGACGAGGTGGCCGTGCCGTCGACGGCGGAGCCCACGGCCGACGGCTGCGGCGAGCCGATCGGCTTCGCCGCCGGGAACCTGGTCGACCGGGCCGACGACACCGCCTGGCGCATGGACGGCGACGGCACCGGCTCGTCGCTCACCTTCACGCTCGAAGGCCCGCGGCGGGTGCTGTCGGTGGGCCTGGTGCCGGGCTTCGACCAGGTCGACCGCTGCGACGGCACCGACCGCTTCGCCCAGAACCGGCGCATCATCGACGTGACCTGGGAGTTCGATGACGGCCAGCGTATTTCCCAGCGGCTCGTCGACGTGGCCACCATGCAGCGGGTCGAGGTCGACGCCGCCACCCGCACGATCGTCCTGCACATCGAGGGCGTGACCGCCGACCCGGAGCGCGACTTCACGGCCGCGTCGGAAGTCGCCGTCCGCGGGGTCTGAGGGACAAGCTGGACGCCATGGCGACCCCCGGCATCTCCCCGCTGTTCGACCCGAAGGCCTGGCAGGAGGTGGACGGCTTCGACTTCACCGACATCACCTACCACCGGGCCATCGACGTGGGTGTGGTGCGCGTCGCCTTCGACCGCCCCGAGGTGCGCAACGCCTTCCGCCCCCACGGCGTCGACGAGCTGTACCGGGCGCTCGACCACGCCCGCCAGAGCCCCGACGTCGGCTGCGTACTGCTCACCGGCAACGGCCCCTCGCCCAGGGACGGCGGCTGGGCGTTCTGCTCCGGCGGCGACCAGCGCATCCGCGGCCGCGACGGCTACCGCTACGCCGAGGGCGAGACCGCCGAGACGATCGACCCGGGTCGCAGCGGCCGGCTCCACATCCTCGAGGTCCAGCGCCTGATCCGCACGATGCCGAAGGTGGTGATCTGCCTGGTGCCGGGGTGGGCGGCCGGCGGCGGCCACAGCCTCCACGTGGTGTGCGACCTGACCCTCGCCAGCCGGGAGCACGCCCGCTTCAAGCAGACCGACACCGACGTCGCCAGCTTCGACGGCGGCTTCGGCTCCGCCTACCTGGCCCGCCAGGTGGGCCAGAAGTTCGCCCGGGAGATCTTCTTCCTCGGCGACGAGTACGACGCCGAGGCCGCCCACCGGATGGGGATGGTCAACGCCGTCGTCCCCCACGACGAGCTCGAGAAGGTGGGCCTGGAGTGGGGTCGCCGGGTGATGACCAAGAGCCCCACCGCCCAGCGGATGGCCAAGTTCGCCCTCAACCTGATCGACGACGGCCTGGTCGGCCAGCAGGTGTTCGCCGGCGAGGCCACGCGGCTGGCCTACATGACCGACGAGGCCGCCGAGGGCCGCGAGGCGTTCCTGGAGAAGCGTTCGCCCGACTGGGCCCCCTTCCCCTGGCACTACTGAGCCCCTCCGCCACCGTGCTCGCCCGACCACCGATTGCCTCTAGAGTGGCGAGGGCTAGGGGGACACTGGGATGTCATCAAGTGGTCACGCGGGCGAGTTGGGACTGCCCGCCCAGGCACTGGGGGCGCGCTTCCGCGCCTGGCTGACCGCGCCCACGAGCTTCGACGGCATCTTCCCGCCCGCGGCCCGGCGCCTGGGCGCGCTCTACGTGGGGCTGACCGTGCCGGTGCTGGCGGCGCTGTCGACCTTCGCGCACGGCGCCCACGAGTACCTGGTGCTGTTCGCGGGCGTGCCGCTGCTGCTCTACGGGGTTCCCTCCATCGCCCTGTCGCTCCTGGCCATCCACAAGGCGCCCATCACCACGACCGACCGTCCGTCGTACCTGCTGTGGCTGGCCGGCACCGCCCTGTTCTGCGCGTCGGCGGTGGGCATCCTGGGAGGCGTCTTCACCGACGCCCGCTGGGCCACCGGGCTCGGCTGGCCCACCACCACCGCCATCCTCCTGCTGCTCAGCGGCGGGATCATCCGGCTCACCCGCAGCCGCTCGGGCGGGCGGGCGTTCTCGGTCGACATGGTCGAGGCCGCCATGCCGGTCGTGGTGATCGCGGCGCCGTGCATCCTGATCTGGGGCAGCCGCATCCTCGACGCCGACGACCGCTGGTTCACCGTGCCCGCCGGCGTGGCCACTATGGGCCTCATCTTCGGCAGCTACTGGGCGCTGGCCCTGGTGCTGCGGCTCGGCCCCAACGCCCGCACGCTGGAGCGCGCCGGGCTGGCGCTGTGCCTCATCGGCACGGCCAACGGCGCCCTGCAGGTGGCCCAGGGCCTGTCGGGCTTCACGCTGCCGGCACCGCCGCTGATCGCCGCGCACGGCGCCTGCCTGAGCATGTGCGTGCTGGTGCCGCTCCATCTGCCGCGCGAGCGCCGCCGCGGCGGTCTCGACCGCCTGCCCCCGCTCGCCCAGGTGCGGGCCGGCTACCTCGCCACCCTGGTGACGCTGGTGGGCCTGCCCGTGCTGGTGCTCACCACGGTCGCCGTCGACGAGCGCACCAGCTGGGCGGCGCCGTTCTCGCTCGGCGTCGCCACGCTGCTGGTGGTGCTGGCCGGCCTGCGGCACCTGGCCGGGGTTCACGAGACCCGCCAGCTGTACGCCGACGTGCGGCAGGCGTCGCACCAGCGGCACCTGCTGCTGGCCCAGCTCATGCAGCGCGCCGACGAGGACCGCCACCGGGTCGCCGCCCAGCTCCACGAGCAGGCGGTGTCCGCCTACACGTCCGTCGTGCTGCTGCAGGGGTCGTACACCACGCCCGGCGGCAGCAGCACCGCCTCGTCCGACGCCGGCAACCAGGTCCGCCACGACCTGGCCCACCACGCCGACTCGCTGCGCGACCTCATGCTGGCCATCCAGCCGTTCGAGGCCGACCGCAGCGGCACCCGCACGCTGTCGGCCCCCATCCGCGCCTACCTCGACAGCCTCTACGGCGACATGCCGGCGCCCCGGCTCACGGTCACCACCAGCGACGACATCTTCCTCGACTGGACCACCGAGACCATCCTGCTGCGAGTCGTCCAGGAGGCGCTGCGCAACGTGTGGCGGCACAGCGATGCGACCAACGTCGACGTGGCGATCGAGGCGAACGCGGGCGCCACGGCCACGACGCTGCGGGTGCGCGACGACGGCGGCGGCTACGACCCGGCCCAGGTCGAGGAGTCGGGGATCGCCACCATGCGGGCGTTCGCGGCGGTCGTCGACGGCAGCATCCACGTCGAGAGCGGACCGGGCCGCGGGACGACGGTCGTCGCCCGGCTAGGCGCTACCAGCGAGAGTCACGACGACGCGCGACTGCTCCGCCTCGTGCCGAACCGGAAGCTCCCCTGACGCATCCAGCAACCCCTCTCCGGTTCGGCTCCCACAGGCCCCAGGCCTGTGAGCTGGGGGTTCGTACTACTGACGGACCAGCTCGGCCTCGATGTCGATTCGGATCAGCTTGCCGACCAGCACGCCGCCGGTCTCGAGCGCCTGGTTCCAGGTGAGCCCGAAGGCCTCGCGGTCGATCTGGCCGCTGGCGCTGAAGCCCATGCGCTGCCCGCCGTCCGCAGCTGTCCCGACGCCGTCGAACATCACGTCGAGGGCGATCGGCCGAGTGACGCCGTGAAGCGTGAGATCGCCGTCGAGGCGAAAGCAGTCACCGTCGACACTGAGGATCCGCGTGCTCCGGAAGGCCATCGTCGGGAAGTTCTCGACGTCGAAGAAGTCCGCGGAGCGCAGGTGGGCATCGCGCTGCGGGTCCTTGGTGTCGATGCTGGCGAGGTCGACGGTGACCTCGACCTCCGAGTCGCCGGGTTCGTCGCCGACCTTCAGCGTTCCATGGAACGCCGAAAAACGGCCACGAACCTTGGCGATCATCATGTGCCGGACGCAAAATCCGACGTGGGTGTGGGCCGGATCGAGAGCGAAGAAGCCCGGCGCGGGCAATACTTCGCCATCGACCGTGCGGGTCAATGTGGCAGTTGCGTCACTCATGGTGGGGACGGTACCCAGACGCTTGTAAACACAAGTATCGCGGTCCCCTGGCCTGGCCCGTGAGGAGCGAGGCGGATATGAGCGAGCGAACCACCACCCGAGACGACCTGCTCGACGACGAGCGGATGACTCTCACGGGCCTCCTGGTCGAGTCCGGTGAGGGCTTGAAGGAGGTGCTCCACCGCCACCTCGTCGACGAGTGCGGTCTGACGATCCAGTCGTTCGTGCTGCTGCTCCGGCTGTCCCGCTCCCCGGAGCGGCGGCTGCGGATGAGCGACCTGGCCGACCAGACCGGCCTCACGCCCAGCGGCCTGACCAGGGCGATCGACCGTCTGGCCCAGGCCGGCCTCGTCGAACGGCTCCCCTGCCCCGACGACCGCCGCGGCTCCTACGCGGCGCTCACCACCGAGGGCCTGACCCGGGTGCGGGCGGCCGTGCAGCCCCACCTGCGGCACCTCGACGAGGAGTTCGTGGGCCGGCTCACCCCCGACGAGCGCGACGACCTGGCCCGGATCCTCCGCAAGGTCCGCGACCACGTGAACCCGGGAGCGGCCCGCCCACCCGAGCCGATCTGACCGTTCTGTCTTCGCTCAGAAGGCCATAGCCGGCTGAGCGAAGACAGAACGGGTCTAGGCCTTGGCGCGCTTGGCGGCCCGGGCCCGCTCGGTCTGGTCGAAGACCAGCTTGCGCAGCCGGACGAACGACGGGGTGACCTCGACGCACTCGTCCTCGGCGATCAGCTCCAGCGCCTGCTCCAGCGACAGCGGCCGGGGCGGGATCAGCTTCTCGAACGCCTCGGCCGTGGACGACCGGATGTTGTTGAGCTTCTTCTCCTTGGTGGGGTTGACGTCCATGTCCTCGACACGGGCGTTCTCCCCCACGATCATCCCCTCGTACACGTCGACGCCGGGCGCCACGTAGAGCTGGCCCCGCTCCTGCAGGCTGATCAGGGCGAACCCGGTGGTCGGCCCGGAGCGGTCGGCCACCAGCGAACCGTTGCGACGGGCCTTGATCTCGCCCGCCCACGGCGCCATGCCCTCGAACACGTGGTGCAGCAGCGCCGTGCCCCGCGTCTCGGTGAGCATCTCGGTGCGGAAGCCGATCAGGCCCCGCGCCGGGATCAGGAACTCGCCCCGCACCCAGCCGGTGCCGTGGTTGACGATCTGCTCCATGCGGCCCTTGCGCAGGGCCAGCAGCTGGGTGACGACGCCCAGGTACTCCTCGGGCACGTCGACGGTGAGGCGGTCGATCGGCTCGTGCACGACACCGTCGATCTCGCGGGTCAGCACCTGCGGCTTGCCCACGGTGAGCTCGAAGCCCTCGCGCCGCATCATCTCCACCAGCACCGCGAGCTGCAGCTCGCCGCGGCCCTGCACCTCCCAGGTGTCGGGACGCTCGGTGGGCAGCACCCGGATGCTGACGTTGCCGATGACCTCCTGGTCGAGGCGGCCCTTCACCAGGCGGGCGGTCAGCTTCTTGCCGGCCTTGTCCTTGCCGGCGAGCGGGCTGGTGTTGATGCCGATCGTCATCGACAGGCTGGGCTCGTCGATGGTGATGAGCGGCAGCGGCCGCGGGTCGTCGATGTCGGCCAGGGTCTCGCCGATGGTGATGTCGGGCAGGCCGGCGATGGCGATGATCTCGCCGGGGCCGGCCTCGTCGACGGGGATCCGGTCGAGCGCCTCGGTGACGTACAGCTCGCTGATCTTCGCCGGCTCGATCGTGCCGTCGGTGCGGCACCAGGCCACCGGCTGGTTCTTGTGGATGGTGCCGGCCCGCACCCGGCACAGCGCCAGGCGGCCCAGGTAGGGCGAGGCGTCGAGGTTGGTCACCAGGGCCTGCAGCGGGGCGTCGGGGTTGTGCTCCGGCGCCGGGACGCGCTCGACCAGCAGGTCGAGCAGCGGCTTCAGGTTGGTGCCCTCGGGCAGGCCCGCGCCGTCGGCAGGTCGCTCCAGCGACGCCCGGCCCTCGCGGGCCACGCAGTAGACGATCGGGAAGTCGAGCTGCTCCAGGGCGGCGTCGAGGTCGAGGAACAGCTCCTCCACCTCGCTGACCACCTCGGCGATGCGGGCGTCGGGCCGGTCGACCTTGTTGACCACCAGCATCACCGGCAGCTTCGCCTCCAGCGCCTTGCGCAGCACGAAGCGGGTCTGGGGCAGCGGACCCTCGGAGGCGTCGACCAGCAGCAGCACGCCGTCGACCATCGACAGGCCCCGCTCCACCTCGCCACCGAAGTCGGCGTGGCCGGGGGTGTCGATGATGTTGATCTTGATGTCGCCGTAGCGCACCGCGGTGTTCTTGGCGAGGATCGTGATGCCCTTCTCACGCTCCAGGTCGTTGCTGTCGAGGACGCGCTCGTTCACGTCCTGGTTGGCCCGGAACGCGCCGGACTGCCACAGCATCTGGTCGACGAGGGTGGTCTTGCCGTGGTCGACGTGGGCGACGATGGCGACGTTCCGGAAATTCAGCACAAGGGGAACAGCCTACGGCCGTCAGAGGTCAGCGGAGCACCAGCGCCGGCCGGTTCCGTCGGTGATCCAGACCTTCTCGACGGCCGCCGAGCCGCTCTCGAGCGACACCTGGGGCGTGGAGTCGTCGGCCAGGGGCACGACGTGCTCCTCGTGGCTGCCGCCCGCCCGGGTCACGTGCAGCGACCAGGGGCCCGTCGGCGGCGTCCCCCAGGTGTCGATCTCCTCCATCCAGTCGGCCATGTCCAGGTCGAGGACCATCGGGTCGGCCTCGGTGAGCACGACGTCGCCGACGTCGCGGTTCCCCCGGGCCGACACCAGCGTCGCCGCGAGCCGCTCGGCGGGCGCCGGCTCGGTGGGCGCCGGCTCGTCGCCGGTGTAGCGCAGCACCAGCCCGGCGGTGCCGAGCACCAGGGCCACGGCCGCGGCGACGGCCAGCGTCGTGCCCCGCCAGCGACGCCGGCGGGGCGCCACGGGCGGTCCCAGCGGGGCGAGACGGGCCAGCACCCGCTGCTCGAAGCCGGCCGGGGGCTCGACGATCGGCGACACCACCAGCATCTGCTCGCCCGCCTCGGCCAGGTCGGCCACCTGGGCGCCGCACTGCCGGCAGCCCTCCAGGTGGGCCACGACCGCGGCCCGCTCGGCGCCGACGAGCAGCCCGAGGGCGAACTCCGCCGCCAGCTCCCCCACCTCCTCGCAGCCGAGGGGCGTGAAGCGCCGCGGCCCGTTCACGCTTCCACCTCCAGGTGGTCGCGCAGGCGGCGCAGGCCCAGGCGCACCCGGGTCTTGGCGGTGCCGAGGGGGACCCCGGCCGCCTCGGCGTACTCACGTGTGCTCAGGCCTCGCAAGGTAACGGCGACCAGCGCCTCCCGTTGCGCTGCGGGCAACCTCGTCAGCGAGCGGGCGACCTGGGCGAGGGCGTCGTGGCGCTCGGCGGTGGGGCCGGCCTCGTCCTCCACGGCCAGGTCGATGCCCAGCTCGTCGGGTCCCCGCGGGTCGAAGCGCTCGCGCCGCTCGCCGGCCATCCGCATGCGGTCGACGGCGGCGTTGCGGGTGATGCCCAGCAGCCAGCCGCTGACCGTGCCACGGCGGGCGTCGAAGCTGCGGGCGTAGCGCCAGGCGCGCACGAAGGCGTCCTGGGCCACCTCGTCGGCGTCGCTGCGGTCACGGGTGATCATCAGCGCCAACCCGAAGACCCGGGCCTGGAAGCGGCGGACGAAGACGAGGGCCATCTCCGCGTCGCCCGTGGCGTAGCCCGCCAGGAGCGCCTCGTCCGACACGTCCCACATACCCGTCATTACCTCCGACCTGCCCGTCCCGGATTCACGACATCCGGAGCGGCCGCGCGAACGGTAGTGCTGACATGCGAGCCTCATACCCACGCCTCACCGTGCTGGTGGCCGCCGGCGTCCTGCTGGTCGGTGCCACGGCCTGTGGCGACGACGACAGCAGCGACGCCTCCACCGGGAGCGGCGGCAACAGCAGCGACAGCAGCGGATCCGACAACGGGGGGAGCACCACCCAGGCCATCGAGATCACCAGCCCCGCCGACGGCGACGCAGTCGACGGCACCTTCGACGTCGACTTCGCCAGCAGCGAGGACCTCGGGCCCACGGACACCGGCAAGCACCACGTCCACCTCTTCTTCGACGGCAGCGACGACTACGAGGTGGTCGAGACCCCCTCCTACACGGTCGACGAGCTCGATGCAGGTGAGCACACCATCAAGGCCGCGCTCGCCAACGCCGACCACAGCCTCACCGGCGACGAGACCGAGATCACGGTCGAAGTCGGCTCGGGTGGCTCGGGCGGGGCCGGAAGCAGCGACACGACGACGGATGACAGCCCCGACTACTGATGCCTCGGCGTCGGCGTCCGGCGAGACCACGCACGTCCGCCGCTACAACCGTCCGGCCCGCTGGTTCCACAGCAGCACCTACCTGGTCGTCCTGGTGCTGCTGGGAACGGGCTGGTGGTTGCGGCGCGGCGGCGAGGGTGAGCCCAGCTTCCTGGCCGACCTGCTCGAGCAGCCCGACACCGAGGTGCACCGTGCAGCCGGTTGGGCGCTCGCAGGCGTGGCAGGGGTCGGGCTCACCCTCGGCATCCGGGCGGCCTGGACCTTCGTGCGCGAGACCGTCCGGGTCGACCGCGGCGACGGCCGCTGGTTCGCCCGCTGGCCGGTCGGAGCGCTCACCGGGCGCTTCGCACCGCACCGGGGGCACTTCGACCCCGGCCAGCGCCTCGCCAACATCGCCTTCGCCGGCAGCCTCGGCGCGCTGATCGTCAGCGGCATCGCGCTCACCACGCTCCACGGCGGCGACACGTTCGTCCTGATGGTCAAGGTGCACCGCTACGCCACCTACGTGCTCACCCCGCTGGTGATCGGCCACGTCCTCGTCGCCCTCGGCATCCTCCCCGGCTACCGCGGCGTGTGGCGAGCGATGCACTGGGGCGGCCGCGTCCCCCTGGCGACCGCCCGCCGCCTCTGGCCCGGCTCTACGAAATTGCGTGGCTGAGGGCCGCCCTACGACCATCAGCCACGCAATTTCGGCGGTTCAGGCCGGCCGCAGCTCCCGCTTGAGGATCTTGCCGGTGGCGTTCATGGGCAGCTCGCCCAGGAAGTCGATGTGGCGGGGGTACTTGTAGTCGGCCATCTGCGTCTTCGACCACGCCACCAGGTCGGCCTCGGTGGCCACGGCGCCCTCGTCGAGCACCACGAACGCCTTCACCTCCTCGCCGAGCCGGTCGTCGGGGATGCCGACCACCGCCACCAGGCTCACCGCCGGGTGCGTCATCAGCACCTCCTCGATCTCGCGGGGGTACACGTTGAAGCCGCCCCGCACGATCATGTCCTTCACCCGGTCGGTGATCGACAGGTAGCCGTCCTCGTCGAGCGTCCCGATGTCGCCCGTGTGGAACCACCCGCCCCGCAGCGCCTCGGCGGTGGCCTCGGGCCGGTCCAGGTAGCCCTTCATGATGTTGTGGCCCCGGATGACCACCTCGCCGGGCTCGCCGGTGGGCACGTCCTTGTCGTCGCCGTCGACCACCCGCACCGACACGCCCCACACCGCGGGGCCGACGGTCCCCGGCTTGGTCGGCTTGTCGTGACGGTTGAACGTGGCGACCGGGCTGGTCTCGGACAGGCCGTAGCCCTCCAGGACCGTCACGCCGAAGCGCTGCTCGAAGCCTTTGAGCACCTCCAGCGGCAGGGGCGCGCCGCCGGAGATCGCCACCCGCAGCTGCGCCGCCAGCGCCGGGATGTCGACGCCCGTCGCCTCGGCGTTGATCAGCGCCCAGTACATGGTGGGCACGCCGGCGAAGATCGTCACCCCGTGCCGCTGCATGAGCTGCAGGGCTGCGTCGGGCGTGAAGCGGGGCAGCAGCACCAGCGTGGCCTGCTTGTAGAAGCCGGCGTTCATCTGGCACGACTGGCCGAACGAGTGGAACAGCGGCAGCGTGACCAGGTGGGTGTCGTGGTCCTCCGGCGGCGGGTACAGCTGCTCGCACAGGCGGGCGTTGATCACCATGTTGGCGTGGCTCAGCTCGGCGCCCTTGGGCTGGCCGGTGGTGCCGGAGGTGTAGAGGATCACCGCCGTGTCGTCGGGGCTCGTGGCCGCCGAGTCGATGGTGGGCGGGTGGTCGGCCACGAAGTCGAGGAACGTCGGGACGCCTGCGAACGGCGACGGCGCCGTCAGGTCGGCGGGCAGCAGCACCATCGTGTGGCAGCTGTCAACCCGGGAGAAGGCCTCGTAGCCCATCTGGCCCAGCGGCAGGTCGGGGAGGCCGGCGAAGCACAGGTAGGCCGAGGCGCTCGAGTCCTCCAGGTGGTAGGCGATCTCACGGGGCTTGAGCAGCACGTTCAGCGGCACCACCACGGCCCCCGCCTTGAGGATCCCGTAGTAGGCGATCGGGAACCACTCCAGGTTGGGGCAGCTCAGCGCCACCCGCTGCCCCGGCTCGATGCCCCGGGCGATCAGAGCGTTGGCCAGCTGGTTGGCGAGCGCGTTCACCTGCCCGTAGGTGAGGACCGAATCGCCCCGGACGACCGCCGGGCGATCGGGCACCTCACGGGCGGAGTCGTCGAGGAAGACGGACAGGTTGAGCATGGACTGGTTATACCCGCTCTGTAGATTTCGGCCGATGACACGATGCGGCTGGGCCGAGGGGTCCGACGAGATGGGCACCTACCACGACACCGAGTGGGGCTTCCCGGTGGTCGACGATCGGCGGCTGTTCGAGAAGCTGAGCCTGGAGGGGTTCCAGGCCGGGTTGAGCTGGAGCACGATCCTGCGGAAGCGGCCGGCGTTCCGGACGGTGTTCGCCGACTTCGACGTCGCGACGATCGCCGGGTTCACCGAGGACGACGTGCAGCGGCTGCTCGGCGACGCCGGCATCGTGCGGCACCGGGGCAAGATCGAGGCGGTCGTCAACAACGCGGCGCGGGCGATCGAGCTCGTGGAGGAACGGGGGTCGCTGGCGGCCCACCTGTGGGGCTTCGAGCCCGACCCCGTCACGGGGAGCCGCCCTGCCTACGACGACGTGACCGACGCCTGGCTGGGGCAGGCCACCACGTCGGCCGAGTCGGTGGCCCTGTCGAAGGACCTGCGGAAGCGGGGCTGGCGCTTCGTCGGCCCCACCACGGCCTACGCCTTCATGCAGGCGATGGGGCTGGTCAACGACCACTCCCCCGTCTGCACCTTCCGCCCGCAGGTCGAGGACGCCCGCCGGGCCCTCACGCGTCCCGTGTGACCGTCGCCGTCGTGCGGACGGCCCGGGACGACGAGCCGACGCGCACCTCGTAGTCGCCGGGCGCCACCACCCAGTCGTGGCGGTCGACGTCCCAGTGGGCGAAGGCCCGGTCGGGCAGGGTGAAGCGCACGGTCGTGGTCTCGCCGGGGGCGAGGTCGACGGCGGCGAACTCCTTGAGCTCCTGCTCGGGCCGCTCGACCGGCGACACCACCGGGTGGACGTAGAGCTGCACCACCTCACGGCCGGGCCGCTCCCCCACGTTGGTGACGTCGACCCGCACCTGGGTGCCGTCGGCGTCGCTCTCGTCCACCAGGTCGCCGTAGGTGAACCGGGTGTACGACAGCCCGTGGCCGAACGGGAACAGGGGCTCCACCGCCAGGGCGTCGTAGTGGCGGTAGCCGACGAACAGGCCCTCGTCGTAGGGCGCCCGGCCGTCGTGACCCGGATAGGTGGCGAAGGCGGGGGCGTCCTCCAGGCGCCGGGGGAACGTGGTGGGCAACCGTCCCGAGGCGTCGACGTCGCCGAAGAGCACGTCGGCCAGCGCCTTCCCCAGTGCCTGGCCCGTGTACCAGAGCTGCACCACCGCGGCGACGTCGTCGACCCACGGCAGCGCGACCGGCGATCCTGTGTCGAGCACCACGACGGTGCGGGGGTTGACGGCGGCCACGGCCTGGACCAGGGCGTTCTGGGCGTCGGGCAGGTCCATGTGGCGCCGGTCGCCGCCCTCGCTGTCGGCCACCTCGGTGCCGACCACCACCACGGCCACGTCCGACTCCCGGGCCGCCTCGACCGCGCGCGCCAGCGCCTGCTCGTCGGCCGGCGGTTCGGCCGCCAGCGCCAGACCGCTCGCCCACGCATCCCCCCGGGGCACCACGTACAGCTCGGCCTCCAGGAGGTAGGTCTTGCCGGCGGTCAGCTCCGCCGACCCGGTCACCTCGGTGCTGCCCCGACCGAAGAACGTGGGCCCGGGTTCCGGCGCCATGTTGTCGACCAGCAGCTTGCCGTCGAGCCGCACACGGGCGCGGCCGGCGTTGGTGAGCCCGAACTGCCAGCGGCCGCTGCGGTCGGGTACGAAGTCGGCGCTCGCCCGCACGGCGAAGGGCTCGCCGGGGGCCAGGCCGGGGGCGGGGGTGCCCAGCCAGAACAGCCGCAGCCGGGGCACGATCTCGCCGTGCACCCGGGTGCCCGTCAGGTCGTCGCCGTCGAAGTACTCCAGCGTGACGCCGCGGTAGGGCGTGCCGGGCACCCGCAGGTCCTGGGTCGCGAGCACGTCGCGGGGCCGGGTGGGCACGCCGGCCTCGTGGCGCACGACGACGTCGGCGCCGGCTCGGTCGGTCAGGCCGGTGAGCGGGCTGGCGACGTGCGGCGGGTCGACGTGGGCGCTGCCGCCGCCCTGGAAGTCGGGACGCTCCGCCTTGGGGCCGAGCACGGCCAGCGAGGTGAGCCGGTTCGGGCCGGCGTCGAGCGGCAGGACGTCGGCCTCGTTGCGGAGCACCACGATGGCCTCCCGGGCCGCGAGGCGCGCCAGCACCACGGGCGGCTCGCCGGGGTCCAGGTCGGCCGGGTCGGTGGCCGACGTGCGGTCGATCAGCTGCAGCACGGCACCGGCGGCCCGGTCGACCGCGGCCTCGTCGACCTCGCCCCGCTGCACCCGGTCGGCGAGCGCCTCGCCCAGGAACCGGGGCGGACCGGGCATCTCCACGTCGAGACCGGCGCCCACCGCGTCGGGGCTGTGGGTGCCGAACCAGTCCGACACCACCAGGCCGTCGAAGCCCCAGTCGCGGCGCAGGACGTCCTGGAGCAGCTCGGCGTTCTGGCTGCAGTGGACGCCGTGGAGGCGGTTGTAGGCGGACATCACCGCCCACACCCCGGCGCGCTGGACGGCGGTCTCGAACGGCGGCAGGTAGATCTCGCGGAGGGTGCGCTCGTCGACTTCGGCGCTGATCTCCATCCGCTCGTGCTCCTGGTCGTTGGCCACGAAGTGCTTGACCGCGCAACCGACGCCCCGGCTCTGCACGCCCTCGATGTAGGCGACGGCCAGCTCGGTGGTGAGGTAGGGGTCCTCGGAGAAGCACTCGAAGTTGCGGCCGGCCAGCGGGTGCCGGTGGATGTTCACGGTCGGCGCCAGCAGCAGCTGGGCGCCCTTGGCCCGCGCCTCGTCGCCGAGCAGCCGGCCGATGCGCCCGACCAGCTCACGGTTCCAGGTCGACGCCAGGGCCGACCCGCAGGGCACGCAGGTGGAGGTGCCGCCGGTGTACCGGTCGCCCCGGGCCCCCGAGGGACCGTCGGTCATCCGCAGCGACGGCACCGCGGCCCGCTCGACGGCGACGGTGTGCCAGATGTCGGCACCCCCGGTCAGCGCCGCCTTCTCCTCCAGCGTCAGTCCCTCGATGCCCGGCATGGCCGGGAAGCTATCCGAGCATCAGGTCACGCCGGTGGCCAGGATGTCGGTGGGGGTGTCGGAGCCGCCCGCCGGTTCCTGCGAGAGGGCGAAGCTGGCGACCCCCTCGGGGAGGTCGAGCCGGGCCGCGCCCTCGCCGCCGTCGCCCAGCACGCCCAGCGACACCGGCTCGCCCTGGTCGGTGCGCCACAGCTGGTAGGTCTCGTCCGACGACAGGGCCGGCAGGTCGTCGAACAGCACGAAGTCGTCGCTGTCGGTGACCACCACCCGGGCCGCCGCCAGGTCGACCACGGTGGAGCCGGGATCGTCGGCCGCCGCCGCCGCCAGGTCCGACACGCTCTCGGAGTCGCCGCCGCCCATCGTCAACGCCGCCGCACCCACGCCGAGCACCACCACGACGGCAGCCGCCGCGGCCAGGACCCAGGGCGTCCGTCGCCGTTCGTCCAGCCGCACGACCGGGGCCGGCACCGGGGCCGGCACCGGGGCCGGCACCGGGGCCGGCTCAGCGTCGGCACGGATCTGGCGGGAGATGCCCTCCCACACCCGGGCCGGCGGCTCCTCCGGCACGGTCATCTGGCCGAGCGTGGCGAGGTAGGCGTCGAGCTCCCGCCGGCAGTCGGCACAGTGGGCGAGGTGGGCCTCCACGGCGGCGTGCTCGTCGGGCTCGAGCGCGTCGAGGGCGTAGACCGCCAGGTCGTCGTGGGGATGCACGTGGCTCTCGGGTGTCATGGGGTCACCCCCTCCGCGGTCAGGGTACGTCGCAGGTTGTGCAGGGCCGACCGGATCCGGCTCTTCACCGTGCCCTCGGGTTGGTCCAGGAGCTGGGCGGTCTCCCGGTAGGAGTGGCCGCCGAAGTACGCCAGCAGGATCGCCTCCCGCTCCCCCGCGGGCAAGGCCTCGACGGCCCGGCGCACGTGGTCGGCCAGCGCGGCGGCGTGCACGGCCACCTCCACCTCGGCCGACGGGGGCACCGCCGACAGCTGGGCGTCGCGGGCCTGGCGGCGGCGCCGGGCGGTCTCCGAGCGCACGTGGTCCACCGCCCGGCCGTGCGCCTGGGCCAGCAGCCACGACCGGACCGCGCCCCGGGCCGGGTCGTAGCGCTCGGGATGTGACCACAGCTGGAGGAACACGGTCTGGGTCACCTCCTCGGCGGCCGGGGGGTCGTTGGTGACGCGGCGCGCCAGCCCCCACACCGCGGCGCCGTGGCGCTGGTAGAGCTCGGCGAGCGCGGCCTCGCTGCGGTCCACCACGGCCGCCACCAGCGCCGCATCGTTCGTCGCCCCGTCGTCGGACATCTGCCGTCTCCCCGAGGCAGACCGTACCGAAGCGTCGACCATGGTCACGTGAGGTCCCGTATCCGGTCGCGCCACATACCCCCTGTTCGTCACCGCCCGCGATCTGGATCACACACTTTGTGACCGTTTCTCGAACGACCGTGAGTGGTCGTGGGGTTACACTCGCCGCCGCCGGGCGACACTCCTTTCGGGCGAGCAAAAAGACGACGCGGAATGGCTTATTTCCTCGGCATCGACCTGGGTACCACCTACACGGCTGCAGCACGCTGGCAGGACGGCCGTGCCACCATCGCACGGCTCGGGAGCCACGCCGCTCCCATCCCCTCCGTGGTGCTGCTGCGCGAGGACGGGGAGGTCATCACCGGCGAGGCCGCCGAGCGTCGCTCGCTGATCGAGCCCCAGCGGGTCGCCCGCGAGTTCAAGCGCCGCATCGGCGACCCCACGCCGATGTTCCTCGACGGCAAGCCGCACGCGCCCGAGAAGCTCATGGCGACGCTGCTGCGCTGGGTGGTCGACCGGGTGGCCGCCGACGAGGGCGGCCGCGCCGACGGCATCGCCGTCTCCCACCCCGCCAACTGGGGCGAGTACAAGAAGGACCTGCTGCGCGAGGCCATACGGCTGGCCGACCTCCCCGACGCCACCCTGGTCACCGAGCCCGAGGCGGCCGCGATCCACTACGCCTCGCAGGAGCGGATCGAGCCGGGGTCCGTGATCGCCGTGTACGACCTGGGTGGCGGCACGTTCGACGCCGCCGTGCTGCGCCGCACCGGCGTCGGCTGGGAGATCCTGGGCCAGCCCGAGGGCATCGAGCGCCTCGGCGGGGTCGACTTCGACGCCGCCGTGCTGGCCCACGTCGCCAAGACGATCGGCCCCGCCTACGACGCGCTCGACCCCGAGGACCCGCCCGTCCTCGCCGCCGCCGCCCGCCTGCGCCAGGAGTGCGTGTCGGCCAAGGAGGCGCTCACCGGCGACACCGACACGTCGATCCCGGTGCTGCTGCCCAGCGTGCAGACCGACGTGCGGCTGAACCGCGGCGAGTTCGAGGCGATGATCCGGCCCGCGGTGAACAACTCGATCGCCGCCCTGGAGCGGGCGCTGCGGGCCGCGGGCGTCACGGCCGACGAGGTCGGGTCGATCCTGCTGGTCGGCGGGTCTTCCCGCATCCCGCTGGTGGGCGAGCTGGTGAGCTCCACACTGGGGCGACCGGTCGCCATCGACGTCCACCCCAAGCACGGCGTGGCCCTGGGCGCGGCGATCGTCGCCGCCCAGGACGGCCAGGAGCGGATCTCGTCGGGCGTGCACGCCGTGCTGCCCGAGAGCCCGGCCGAGGGATACGCGGCGTTCGCGGCGTCGCCGCCGGCGGCTACCTCGACACCCCGGCCGAACCCGGCCGTCGACCCGGGTGCCGGCTACCGGGTGCCGGCGCTGGCCGGTGCGGGGGCTGCGGGACCCGGGGGCGCGTCGTCGTCGGGTGGACCGGGCGACGACCCGCAGCGACCGGCGCTCGCCCTGCTGGTGGGCGGAGCGGCGATGCTGGTGGCGGTGGTGCTCGTCGCGATGCTGCTGGTGGGCGGCAACAACGACGGCGGTGACAACACCGACCTCCCCGACGCCTCACCGACGACCGTGCCCGGCGACGTCCCCGGCCCGGCGGCGATCAGCCAGCAGCCGGACGTCGACCACCCGCCCACCACGATCCCCGGCCTCCCCACCACCCTGCCCCCGGGGGTCGCGACCACCCTCGGCCCCCACGCCACCAGCACCACGGTCCCCCAGACCACCACCAGCACCCCGGCGACCACCACCACCCTGCCGCCGACCACCACCACCGAGCCCCCGCCGACCACCATCGAGCCCCCGGTCACGACCGTGCCGCCACAGGCCAGGCCCTAGCCGAGCCTTAACGGCGGCCAAGCCGAGCAGGGCGGTGCACCAGCAGGCTGTTCCGCTCGTGTCCTACGGAATGGGGAACCCCTGGGCGGCGAGCAGGTCCGCAACGTCGGGCCGCTGGGGCACGACCGAGAGGTGCCCGGTGGAGGCGCCTGCGTCCACCAGCGCCTTGATGACCGCCAGCCAGTCGGCGCCCGGGTTGTAGTCCGGGCGGTCGTGGCTGCCGGCGATGGCCCAGTCGACCGGGGTGGCGGCCTGCCGGGCGTCGCGGGCGTCGATGTCGGCCCCCCGCTCGGCGAGCCGCCGGACCAGGTCGGGTCGCCCCGAGTAGGCGGCGGCGTGGAGCGCGGTGGCGCCGTCGTCGCGGCGGGCGTCCATGCCGAAGCCGAGGTCGAGCATGAGGTCGACGGCCTCGGTGCCCACGTAGTCGGCGGCGTCGACGATGGCCCACTCCTCGGAGCCCGAGAAGCGCTCGGACATGGCCGGGTAGCGCTTGGCCAGCGCCTCGGCCTCGGTGCGGTCGTTGCGGGCGCAGGCGCCGAGGAACCGGTCGACCTCCGTGGCGTCGTAACGGGCGCCGTAGCGGCGCAGCACCCGTACCAGGTCGGTCCGACCCCGCTGCACGGCGAGCCGCAGGGGCGTGCGGCCGTCGTCGGCGGTGTCGTTGGGGTCGAGGCCGGACTCGAGCAGGCGGCGCAGCCCGCCGACGTCGTTGCGGTCGATGCACGCGGCCGCGTCGCCGCTCCCTGGCACGCTCCCGTCACTTCTGCCGATCCCGCTCATGTCGGCCTCCCCTACCGACACCGATGGTACCGAGACCTCCCCCGCAGATCAGCCCCCCGAACCGGCGAAAATCGGCCCCCCAACGTAAACCAGCGCCTACGGGAACCTGGCCGTACTGTGAACGCCATGCGGGAGCTGAGCGCGCGGGAGGTGGCCGACCACCTCGGGCAGATCGCCGAGCAGGGGTACTCGATCGTCGAGGAGGCCGTCGAGCCGGAGCTGGTGGCCGAGCTGAACGCCACGCTCCTCCGGCTCGAGGAGGAGCTCGGCATCGTGCCGGCCACCAACGAGTTCGAGGGCACCCACACCGCCCGCGTCTACAACCTGCTCGTCCACGGCGACGTGTTCGCCCGCGTCCCCACCCATCGCAACGTGCTGCCGATCGTGGACGGCGTGCTCGACGACGGCTGCCTGCTGTCGTCGCTCTCGTCGATCGCCATCGGCCCCGACGAGACGCCCCAGCCCATCCACGCCGACGACCAGCTCATGCCCATCCCCAAGCCGCACCCGCCGACGGTGTGCAACTCGATGTGGGCGCTCACCGACTTCACCGAGGCCAACGGCGCCACCCGCCTTGTGCCGGGCAGCCACCGCGACCCGTCGCCCGACTTCGGCCGCGACTACCCGTCGATCCCGGCGGAGATGCCGCAGGGCAGCGTGCTGGTGTGGCACGGCAGCCTGTGGCACGGCGGCGGCGCCAACACCACCGGGCAGCGGCGGGTGGGCCTGGCCTGCAACTACTGCGCCGGCTACATCCGCCCGCAGGAGAACCAGCAGCTCGGCATCCCGATGTCGATCGCCAAGGGGTTCGACGAGCGGCTGCAGCGCCTGTGCGGCTACAGCGTCTACAGCGGCCTGATCGGCCACATCGACAAGCACGACCCCATCGAGCTGCTCCGTGACGGCAGCGCCCTGCGGATGGCCTGGGACATCTGAGGCCCGCCGTTGCACATATGACCCACCGGTAACTTTTCGTTGACCTTGCCATCGGGCAATGGCACAGTCATCGGTGTGAACGATCTCGGGGGGTTCAGAGAGGTGCAGCAGCTCGCCTACCGCTGCGCCGAGGAGACCGCCGCCGCCCTGGAACCGGGCGTGACCGAGAAGGAGGTGGCGGCACGGATGCGGCGGTGGCTCGAGGGCCACGGCGTCGACGACTGGTTCCACCTGCCCTTCGCCTGGTTCGGCGACCGCACCGCGTTCCGGGGCATCCGCATCCCGTTCCAGTTCTTCCCGTCGGATCGGGAACTGGAGGAGGGCATGCCCTACATCCTCGACTGCGCCCCCGTGCGCGACGGCTACACCGCCGACATCGGCTACTCCGGTTCGCTGGGCCACAACCCCGTCCTCGACCGGCTCCTCGGCGACCTGGCCGAGCACCGGGCGCTGATCGTCGACCAGGTGCGAGAGCGCCGCCCGCTGCGGGAGGTCTACGAGGCGGTCGACGCCCTCGCCGCCCGCCAGGGCTTCGAGAACCGCCACCGCAAGTACCCGTTCCGGGTGATCGCCCACCAGGTCGACCGGCTGCCGGCGCCCCGACGCTCCCGGTCGCCGATCGTCGGGCGGTTCGGTGTCCGCAGCCTCCGCTGGCTGGCCCGCACCAGCGCCGTCGCCCTGCGCCAGGGCTGGTCGCCGCTGTGGAACGACACCCGCTTCTCCGACCACCCACCCCGGCCGGGGCTGTGGGCGGTCGAGCCCCACCTGGGCCTGCGGGGCGTGGGCGCCAAGTTCGAGGAGCTGCTGGTGGTCACCGACGACGACGCCTTCTGGCTCGACGACGACCTCCCCCACGTCCGCCGCTGGTCGCGCCTCGCCGCCGACGCCGCGGCCGGCATCGTCGACACGGCCGAGCTGCCCGAGCTGCCCGAGCTGCCCGAGGTGAGGTCGTGAGCGGGACGAGCGAGGGCCTCGACGCGTTCGAGCGGCGCTGGGTCAACGGCGCCGGGGGCATCGAGCTGGCGGTGCAGGAGGGCGGGGTGCCCGACGCCCCGACGGTCCTGCTCGTCCACGGCTACCCGGACACCTCGGCGGTGTGGGACGGCGTCGCCGGGCACCTCGCCGACCGCTACCACGTCGTCACCTACGACGTCCGCGGCGCGGGCGCCTCCGGGGCACCCGACGACCGCCGCGGCTACGTCCTCCCGCTGCTGGTGGAGGACCTGGCGGCCGTCGCCCGGAAGGTCAGCCCGAGCCGTCCCGTCCACCTCGTCGGCCACGACTGGGGGTCGATCCAGGGCTGGGAGGCCGTCACCACCGAGCGGATGGCCGGCCGCATCCGCAGCTACACGTCGATCTCGGGCCCCGGCCTCGACCACGTGGGCCGGTGGTTCCGGGCCCGCCTGACGCCCCGGCCCCGCGCGGTCGGCCCGCTGCTGCGCCAGGGCCTCCGCTCCTGGTACGTGGGGCTGTTCCACCTGCCGGGCGCCGCCCTGTTCTGGCGCCTCGGCGGCGCCGACGCCGTCAGCCGGGGCCTGGTGCGCCTGGGCGAGCTGCCCGAGGGGACCACGCCCTCGCCCACCCTCGCCACCGACGGCGCCCGGGGCGTCAACCTCTACCGGGCCAACATCGTCCGCCGGCTGCACCGCCCCGCCGACGACCGCACCACCGACGTGCCCGTCCAGCTGATCGTGCCCTCGGGCGACCGCTACGTCACCCCGGCGCTGCTCGACGACACCGCCCGCTGGGCCTCCCGCCTGTGGCGCCGCGACGTACCCGGCCGCCACTGGCTGCCCCGCACCGCGCCCGACCGGGTGGCCGGCTGGATCGCCGAGCTCGTCGACCACGCCGAGGGCGGCCCCGAGCCCCGCACCCTGGCCCGCCACCGGATCCACCCTGACGACCGGGCCGACCGGGGCCGGGCCGGTGACCGGGGGAAGGTCGTGGTGGTGACCGGCGCCGGGTCCGGGATCGGCCGCCAGACGGCCCTGGCGTTCGCCGACCGGGGCGCCGAGGTCGTGGCCGTCGACATCGACGGCGAGGCCGCCGCCCGCACCGCCCTCCTGTGTCGCGACCTGGGCGTGGTCGCCACCCACCACCGGGTCGACGTGGGCGATGCCGAGGCCATGGAGGCCCTGGCCAAGCTGGTGTCCCACGACCACGGCGGCGCCGACGTGGTGGTGAACAACGCCGGCATCGGCATGGCCGGCGGCGTGCTCGACACCAGCGTCGACGACTGGGAGCGCATCCTGCGGGTGAACCTGTGGGGCGTCATCCATGGGTCGCGCCTGTTCGCCCGGCAGATGGTCGACCGGGGCGAGGGCGGCCACATCGTCAACGTCGCCTCGGCGGCGGCGTTCACGCCCTCCCGCGGCCTGCCCGCCTACAGCACCACCAAGGCCGCGGTGCTGATGCTCAGCGAGTGCCTGCGGGGCGAGCTGGCCGACGCCGACGTCGGTGTCACCGCCATCTGCCCGGGCGTCGTGAACACCGGCATCGTGACCACCACCCGGTTCGTCGGCGTCGGCGAGGGCGAGGAGGCCCGTCGTCAGCGGGTGACCAAGCGGCTCTACGCGCGGCGGGGCTTCGGGCCCGAGAAGGTGGCCGACGCCATCGTGCGGGCGGTCGACCGGGACTCGGCGGTGGTGCCGGTGACACCCGAGGCCCATCTGGCCCGGTTCGTGCAGCGCTTCGCCCCGGGCGTCTCCCGCCGCCTCGCCCGCATCGACCCGGCTGAGCGCATGTGATGGAGGACCTCGTGGTCGACCCCGACGCCCGGGTCCCCATCAAGGCCCGGCGGGTGCGGTTCGACTGGGCGGGCACGCCGCGGCACTGGGTGCCCGGTGATCCCCAGACCACCCACACGATCAACGTCCTGCACCTGCTGCTGCCCGCCGGCGAGCGGTGGTTCGTCGACGTGTACCGCCAGGTGCTCCCGGCGATCCGCGACGAGCGGCTCCGGGCCGACGTGAAGGGGTTCGTCGGCCAGGAGGCGGTCCATGCCCGGGCCCACGCCGCGGTGCTCGACCACCTCGCCGCGCAGGGCATCGACACGACCGGCTACACCCGCCTGGTCGAGTGGGCGTTCGACCGCCTGCTGGCCGACGAACCGCTGGGCGTGCCGCTCCCCCGCTGGCTGCGGCGCCCCTGGCTGGTCCACCGGCTGGGCATCATCGCCGCGGTCGAGCACTTCACCGCCGTGCTGGGTGCCTGGGTGCTGGAGGCCGACGCCCTCGACGCCGCCGGTGCCGACCCCGTGATGCTCGACCTGTTGCGCTGGCACGGCGCCGAGGAGGTGGAGCACCGGGCAGTCGCCTTCGAGCTGTTCCGCCACGAGGGCGGCGGCTACGGGCAGCGCCTGGTGGGCCTGGCCGAGGTCATGCCCGTCCTGCTGGGGCTGTGGGTCTGGGGGACCGTGTTCCTCCTGCGTGCCGACCCGACCGCCCCCGGTCTCCCGACCCTGCGGGCGTTCAGCCGGGCCGGCCGCCGGGGCCTGCTGCCGACCGCCCGGGCGCTGGCGGCGACCCTCCCCCGCTTCGTCCGCCCGAGCTACCACCCGCTCGACGAGGGCTCCACCACCGTCGCCGTCGACTACCTGCGCCGCTCACCCGCCGCGGCCGCGCCTGCGCCCGCGTCCCGGGCATGACCGAGTACCGCATCGACGAGCTGGCCCGGAAGGCCGGCACCACCGTCCGCAACGTGCGCGCCTACCAGGCGCGCGGGCTCCTGGCGCCGCCGCGGCGGGCCGGTCGGGCCGGCCTGTTCGACGACAGCCACCTGGCCCGCCTCCGCCTCGTCGCCCAGATGCTCGACCGGGGCTTCACCCTCGCCAACATCGGCGAGCTGGTGGCCGCCTGGGAGAACGGCCACGCCGTGGAGGAGGTGCTGGGCGATCCCCTTCCCACCCACGTGACCGCCGATTGGCTGGTGGCGACCTTCGGCGACTCGCTGGCCGACGGCGAGGAGGGCGAGGCGCTCACCGCGGCCCTCGACCTCGGCATCCTCGAGCCCGACGGCGACCGCTTCCGGGTGGCCAACCCCCGCCTGCTGCGGGTCGCGGCCGAGCTGGCCCGGGCGGGGGTCCCGTTCGCGGCGCTGGTGGAGCACGCCCGGCTGCTGCGGCGCGACGTCGAGCGCATCGCCGGCCGCTTCGTCGACCTGGTCGAGGTCAACGTCTTCCGCCCGCGGACCGGCCCCGACAAGCTGCCCTCGCCCGAGGAGGCCGTGCAGCTCACCGACCTGGCCCGCCGGCTGCGGGCGCTCGCCGACATGGCGGTGCTGGGCGAGCTCGGTCTCGCCATCGACCAGGAGACCCGCAAGCACCTGCGCGCCCACCTCGAATAGCGGAGCACACGATGTGCAGATTTCTGGCTCAACTGACTGATCCGTGGGTCAGTTGAGCGGCTATCCGCGGGCGCACCCCGTTTGCTTCCTACGTTCCGGGCTGTCTGAAGGTCCGAATCGGGAGGCAGAACGGGGTGCGCATCCGGAGCGTATGGCAGCGTGCGT